>JANXTJ010000094.1 GCA_025352485.1 Salinibacterium sp. | reverse complement strand
AACGGCGCGGATGCCGAGGCATCCGCGCCGTTCAGGCACAACCGATATTTCTGACTGGTTAGCGGGCGGCAGAACCGTCTACGTAGTCGTTGTCGACCTGCTTCCAGGCGAAGAGCGCGCGAAGCTCCTTGCCGGTGGCCTCGATCGGGTGCTGGGCACCCTTCTCGCGCAGCGCCAGAAACTCTGGGGCTCCGGCGTCCTGGTCCTCGATGAAGCGCTTGGCGAAGGCACCGCTCTGGATGTCCGCGAGGACAGCCTTCATGTTCACCTTGACGCTGGGGTCGATGACCCGCGGGCCCGAGACGTAGTCGCCGTACTCAGCGGTGTCGGAGATGCTCCAACGCTGCTTGGCGATGCCGCCCTCCCACATGAGGTCAACGATGAGCTTGAGCTCGTGCAACACCTCGAAGTAGGCGATCTGGGGCTGGTAGCCGGCCTCGATCAGGGTCTCGAAACCGTACTGCACCAGCTGCGACGTTCCGCCGCAGAGAACGGCCTGCTCGCCGAACAGGTCGGTCTCGGTCTCCTCGGTGAAGGTGGTCTTGATGCCGCCGGCGCGGAGGCCGCCGATCGCCTTGGAGTAGCTCCAGGCCAGGGCCCAGGCGGAACCGGATGCGTCGTTCTCGACGGCGACGATGACGGGAACGCCCCGCCCTGCCTCATACTCGCGGCGAACGGTGTGACCTGGGCCCTTGGGGGCGACGAGGATGACGTCGACGTTCTCGGGAACGGTGATGTAGCCGAAGCGGATGTTGAAACCGTGGCCGAAGACCAGGGTCGAGCCGGGCTTGAGGTTGGGCGCGATCTCATCGCGATAGATGTGGCGCTGGAACTGGTCGGGTGCAAGCAACACGATCACGTCGGCCCAAGCGGTGGCCTCGGCGACACTCTGGACGGTAAAGCCGGCTTCGGTGGCCTTGGCGATCGACTTGGAGCCTTCCTTGAGGCCGACTACGACCTCGACGCCGGAGTCGCGGAGGTTCAGGGCATGGGCGTGACCCTGCGAGCCGTAGCCGACGACGGCCACCTTCTTCGCCTGGATCAGCGCCAGGTCGGCATCTGCGTCATAGAAGATTTCGGTCATTTTTTCGCTACTCCTTGTTGGGGTGGTTCTTGTGGGCTGGGCTGAGCGGACGTGGCGACCCATCGTCACGCTCTGCCCCAGGTCATTGCTAGTTCTTGAAGACGCGCTCGGTGATGGACTTCGAGCCACGGCCGATAGCGAGCAGGCCCGACTGGGCGAGCTCCTTGATGCCGTAGGGCTCGATGACCCGCAGAAACGCGTTCGTCTTGCCGCTATCGCCGGTGATCTCGATTACGAGGGCATCGGTGGCGACGTCGACGACCCGGGCGCGAAACAGGTTCACGGCCTCGAGCACGTGGGAGCGGGTGGTGTTGTCTACCCGCACCTTGACGAGCATGTGCTCACGGGTGACGGACTGCGAGGGCTCGAGTTCGACAATCTTGATCACGTTGACCAGCTTGTTCAGCTGCTTGGTGACCTGTTCGAGCGGGAGGCCATCGACGTCGACAGCCACCGTGATCCGGGACAGCCCCTCGATCTCGCTCGAACCGACCGCGAGGCTCTCGATGTTGAAGCCGCGGCGAGCGAAGAGACCCGCAACTCGGGTCAACAGGCCCGGCTTGTCCTCGACGAGGAGGGAAAGAACGTGATGGCTCATGATTAGTCCTGTTCCCACTCGGGTGCGATCTCGCGGGCATGCTGCACGAACGAGTTGCTGACGCCTTGAGGCACCATGGGCCACACCATCGCATCGCGGCTGACGATGAAGTCGATGACAACCGGGCGGTCGTTTGTCGACAGCGCCAGCTCAATGGCGGCGTCGATCTCCTCGACCTTGGTCACGCGGATGCCCAGGGCACCGTACGCGTCGGCCAGCTTCAGGAAGTCGGGCACCATGGCGGTGCCGTGGCCCGTGTTCAGGTCGGTGAAGGAGTGCCGGCCGTCATAGAACAGGCTCTGCCACTGGCGAACCATGCCGAGAGACGAGTTGTTGATTATCGCGACCTTGATCGGGATGTTGTTGATCGTGCAGGTGGCAAGCTCCTGGTTGGTCATCTGGAAGCAGCCGTCACCGTCGATCGCCCAGACGACCCGGTCGGGCTCGGCGACCTTCGCCCCCATGGCGGCGGGAACCGAGTAGCCCATCGTTCCGGCACCGCCCGAGTTCAGCCAGGCGTTCGGCCGCTCGTACTTGATGAACTGCGCGGCCCACATCTGGTGCTGGCCGACGCCAGACGCGTAAATGGCCTCAGGCCCAGTGAGCTCGCCGATTCGCTTGATGACATACTGCGGGCTGAGCAGACCGTCGTCGGGCTCGGTGTAGCCGAGCGGGAATGTCTCCCGAAGACCGTCGAGGTACCTCCACCACTCGGTGATGTCGGCCTTCTCTCCCAACGCCACCAGGGCCTTGGAGAGGTCGGCGATAACGTCCTTGGCATCTCCCACGATCGGAACGTCGGCCATGCGGATCTTGCCGATCT
>JANXTJ010000131.1 GCA_025352485.1 Salinibacterium sp. | reverse complement strand
GTGGCCAAGCCGATCGTGCTGATCGCCGAAGAACTTTCTCCCGCCACCGTCGAGGCTCTCGGCCCCGACTTCGACGTCATCAACGTCGACGGCACCGACAGGGTCGCGCTGCTGGCGGCGCTGGCGACCGCGAGTGCGGTGTTGGTGCGCTCCGCGACCAAGATGGATGCCGAAGCGATCGCGGCTGCCCCAGCGCTGAAGGTCATCGCTCGAGCTGGTGTTGGCCTCGACAATGTCGACATCAAGGCCGCCACCACAGCCGGCGTCATGGTGGTGAATGCGCCGACCTCGAACATCATCTCGGCGGCAGAGCTCACGGTGGGACACATCCTGTCACTGGCCCGCCACATCCCCGCCGCGCACGGCGCCCTCGCGCAGGGCCAGTGGAAGCGCTCGAAATACACCGGCGTCGAGATCTTCGAGAAGACGATCGGCATCATCGGTCTGGGCCGCATTGGCGCGCTCATCGCGGCGCGCATGCAGGCATTCGGCACGAACGTGGTGGCCTACGACCCCTACGTGACCCCCGCCCGCGCCCAGCAGCTGGGCGTCACACTTCTCTCGTTGGATGACCTGCTCGCCCAGTCCGACTTCATCACCATTCACATGCCGAAGACGCCGGAGACCACCGGCATGATCTCGACAGACCAGCTCGCGCTCATGAAGCCGACCGCCTTCATCGTCAACGTCGCGCGCGGCGGACTCATCGATGAGGCCGCGCTCTTCACCGCCCTCAAGTCGCACCGAATCGCCGGCGCCGGTCTCGACGTCTTCGTCGAGGAGCCGCCCGTCGACTCCCCGCTGCTTGGCCTCGAGAACATCGTCGTCACGCCGCACCTCGGCGCCTCCACTGACGAAGCTCAGGAGAAGGCGGGCGTCTCGGTAGCGCGGTCGGTGCGCCTGGCCCTCGGTGGCGAGCTTGTGCCCGACGCCGTCAACGTCGCCGGTGGTGTCATCGACCCGACCGTGCGGCCGGGCATCCCGCTCATGGAAAAGCTCGGTCAGGTGCTCGCCGGCTTGGCGGCGGGCCCGCTCATCAGCATCGACGTTGAGGTGCGTGGCGAGATCGTCGAATTCGACGTGAGCGTGCTCAAGCTCGCCGCGCTGAAGGGCATTTTCTCCAATATCGTCAGCGAATCGGTGAGCTACGTCAACGCGCCGCTGCTCGCGGAACAGCGTGGCATTGCCGTGCGCCTGACCACGGATGCGGCGAGCGAGGAATACCGCAACCTTCTGACGGTGCGCGGCGCGCTCGGTGATGGCACGCAGGTGTCGGTCTCGGGAACCCTCACCGGCACCAAGCAGACCGAGAAGATCGTGAAGATCAACGGCTACGACGTGGAGGTGCCGATCGCGGAGCACCTCATCGTCATGATCTACCAGGACCGCCCCGGCATCGTGGCCATTTATGGCAAGGAGTTCGGCGACGCGGGCATCAACATCGCCGGCATGCAGATCGCTCGCCACGGCAAGGGCGGCCAAGCGCTGTCGGTGCTGATCGTCGATTCGCCGGTGCCGGACGAACTGCTAGAGAGAGTGCGTACCGCGATCACGGCCGACCTGCTCCGCGAGATCGACATCACCGCGAGCTAAGCCGCGCGCAAATTATTTTCCTGCCGATGTCAAAGCGGTGGCGTACCGTTCGTCGCAAGGTATAGCTGCCGCGACCCGCGCGGCACCGACAGGAAGAGCACCCGATGGCTGAAGAATTTATTGTCATGATCGTTGAACCGGACTGGGATCCGGCGAAGGTTAGTGCGGCGCAATGGGCCGAGTCGATGAAGGGCCACGGGGCATTCACCCAGGCTGTCGCCGATGCTGGTGGGCAGATCCTCGGTGGCGACGCCCTGCAACCCTCCAGTTCCGCGGTGCGCATCACCGGTGGTCGTGACGGGAAGCCGGTATACACCGATGGCCCGTTCAGCGAGACCAAAGAGGTCGTGAGCGGCTACTACAAGATTGGCGTGCGCGATGCCGCTCAGGCCAGGGAGCTCGCGGCACTTTGCCCGACGACCGGCTGGATAGAGCTCTACCCTGTGCTCCAGATCGCCGGCATGTGAGCACTGGCCGACGACCACGGCACGTGAGGGGATGAGTCGTGGTCGTCGGTACCCTCGAGGAGGTCTTTCGGCGCGAGTGGCCGCGCATGCTCGCGACCCTGATCAGGTACACCGGCAGCATTGAGCTCGCGGAGGACAGCCTTCAGGAGGCGCTGCTGCGTGCCTCGAGCGCTCGCGATCGGGCACTGCTGATCAACCCGGGCGCGTGGTTGACGACCGTCGCCAAGCGAATCGCGATCGATACGGTGCGTCGGGATGCCGCCCTTCGCCGCAAGCTCCCGTTGCTGGCGGGGGACGAACCATTCGCGGTTGCTCAGGAGTCGCCCGGCGGGGATGACCGGCTGGGCCTGCTCATCGTCGCCTGCCATCCGGCGCTGACCGCCGAGACGCGGTTGGCGTTGGCGCTTCGATTTGTGTGTGGTGTTCCCACGATCGAGATCGCCGACGCGATGCTGTCGAGCCCTTCGGCGATGGGAGCCAGACTGAGCCGGGCCAAGCGGCAGATCGAGCGGGAGGGCATCCGCTTCCCTGCGCCGGAAGAGGCCGACGGAGGGTCGCAGATCGATGACGTTCTGGCGACGGTTCACCTGCTCTACACGGTGGGACACACGGCTTTCGAGAGCGAGCAGCTGGGCTCCCGTTCGGTCGCCGC
>JANXTJ010000088.1 GCA_025352485.1 Salinibacterium sp. | reverse complement strand
ACCTGAAGGCAGGTATTTCAAATCCGCCTGACTGATCGCCGACATTTGCTTTTTGAACTGGGCGACTTCGTTGGTGATGCGCGTTTTCCAGCTGTAGCCATAGTTGATGTTGTAGCTCGTGGTGCGGAAGTAGCCCGTGCGCGTGACGTAGCGCGCGCCCAGGCCGAAGCTGGTGCGGGGCTGAAAGTCGGAATTGGGCAGCGCGATGTTGAGCAGCGGCAGCAAGTAGGCGATCGGGTAGACCCCCCAGCTCAGCAGCAGGAGGAAGCGCAGGCGGCTCAGCGTCTTGCGCACCCCTACCGGCTGGCGATCGAGCGACTTGCCGAGTTGTACGAACAGCACATAGAGGATGTACGCGAAGGGGATCGTCGACAGGGCGCCGAAGAGGCCGCGAAGACCGTTGTCCCCGCTGATTTCGCCGGGATAGCCGAGGATGATCATCAGCGCCGCTGCCGGCACCAGTCGCACCAGCAACTTCGTCTGCACGGAGCGCGCAAGCGCGAGCACGGCAATCAGTTCGACCAGCAGCAGCGGAACGGTGAGCAGCCAGTCCACATAGCGATAGCCCTCGTTAAATCCGACCCCCACCGCCTGGTGGTAGTCGCCGGTGCCGCCGACGGCATCCGTCACGAACGCGGCTTTGAAGGAATCGAAGATTCGAAAGTAGTGGTATGCGGCGATGCCGCAGACCACGATTGCGACGGTAATAGCCTGGCGATAGCGGGGCAGGATTCGCGGAAGGGCGATCAGCAGGAACACTGCCGTGAAGAGCTGAGAGGCGATGACGAGCGATAGGAAGTTGTAGACGGTTTCGTATTGGCCATGCGAGAGGATGTCAGGGATCACGGGATTCTCCATTGGACTCGGGGGTCTGCTGCTCGGGGTTTTTACAGCGCCATAATTTACATTACCCTTTAAATAACTTACTCATTCGCTTAGATTAAGTGAAGTCCCACGTCGGCCGGAGGCGCAATGAATGAGCAGCAGAGACCGCCCCACAGCCTGACCGGTTTTGCCGCGGCAGCAGCGGCGTTTGTCAGCGCTGTCGAGGGCAACCGGCAACAAATCGCCCAGGATGCCGGCCTCTCCAAGACCGAATTGCGCGCCCTGTTTCATGTGGCCCAGCGCGTCAGCGTCACGCCGAAAGAGTTGGCGGAGTATCTCGGCATGACCACCGGCGCAATCACGGCGATCGGCCGTCGGCTGGTCGACATCGGCCTATTCAGGCGCGTCGACCACCCCGCAGACCGGCGCAGCCTGCACCTCGAACTCACCGCTCACGGGCACGACGTGATGAACGCAATCCACCGCGATTTCAACGCCATGCTCACGGCATCCACGGACGGCCTCGATGCGGCTCAGCTGGCCGCATTCAGCGCCACCCTCATTTCGGTTGGTGACGAAGTGCGCGCCCGCACGGGCCGTTAGCACCACCCACCGCTCGGCGGCGGCGCTTCGCTACAGCTCGGTCGCCGCTTCTGCCCGCGCGAAGACGCCGCGCTGCTCGAGGTAGCCGGTCAGCAGCTCGCCAACGTGCAAGATGTGTTCCGACATCGATCGTTTTGCGCCTTCCACATCGCCGGCTTCGAGCGCACGAAAAACCGGCTCATGGTCGTGGGCAGATGCCTCGGCCCAGCCTTCGATATTGCCAAAATAATTCAACGGTACGTAGTGCATCGTGATTCCGAGCAGCGAGGTGAGCCGCTGGGCGCCGGGGATGAGGTTGATGGCTCGGTGGATGCGGTGATTGAGTGCGTCGACCCTGGCGGCGTCTGATGCGCTAGCCGCCGCCTCCAGTTCACGCTGCATGGCCCGCAGCTCGGCAACCGCAGCGGAATCAACAAGCCGAGCAGCCTTGCCCGCGAGCTCGCCGGCGATGAACGCCTGCACGGTGAAGAGATCTTCGACGTCTTGGCGGATCACCGCAACGACCCGGAACCCCCGGCGGTGCTCCCACCGAACCGTTCCTTCGCTCTGCAGAATCATCAGCGCCTCACGCACGGGAGTCGCGCTGACCCCCAGCTCGGTGGCCACATGCTCGGTTCGAATGAAGGATGCAGCGGGAAACTCGCCCACCATTATCGCGTCGCGAACATAGGCGGCAACGTACTCGCTGAGCTGTTCGCGCACCTCGCGGCCGGGCCGTCGGGAATCCTGAATCATCGGCGTGGAATTAAGGTTCACGGGCTCCTCGGTTCGAACACTTGAGGCACCATCAGTCGACCGTTCTCGCCGCTGTGCCACAACGACGCGGCGAGCTCACGTATTCACCGCTTTCGCCCCAGCGCCCCAGCACTTGGGGCGCGGTCTGACGAGGCCTCCTCATTTATATTACGACCTTCGCGGAAATACGCCGGGTATTCTATGTAATAATCTGCGTATGCATGCAGATAAAGATATTGACGAACGGGATCCCGACCACCTGTTTGTCGAACTCGCCGTCGAAGTCTTTGCCATGCTCGCCGACGTAACCAGGGTGCGCCTCATCCTCGCGCTGGCTGATGGCGAGCTGTCGGTCAACCATCTGGCCGAGATCGTGGACAAGTCGCCGGCATCCGTATCGCAACATCTGGCCAAGTTGCGCCTCGCGCGCTTCGTGTCCAGTCGCCAAGAGGGCACGCGGGTGTTTTACCGACTCGAGCACGAACATGCGAGCCGGTTGGTCGCAGACGCGATCTCCCAGGCAGAGCATTCCGTGGGCGGCGTCCCGCGTCACCATCAGAACGATCAGGAGAACACGTGAGCACGGCACACGACCACTCGCACCCGCACCCGCACCCGCACGACCGTGGCGAGCACGAGCACCCGCACGACCATGGCGAGCACGAGCATGGCGAGCACGAGCACGAGGGTGAACACAGCCACGGGCACGGGCACGGGCACGGCCCGGGCGAGCACTCACACCCGACCGGCATCAAGGGCTTCTTCCACGGCCTCCTCGTGCCGCATTCTCACGACCCGAGCGACTCGATCGACAGCGCTCTCGAGGCCAGCAAGGAGGGCGTCAAGGTACTCAAGATCAGCCTGGTGGTGCTGCTGGCGACCTCCGTCTTGCAGCTTGCCGTTGCCGTCTCGAGTGGCTCGGTGGCGCTGTTCGCCGACACCATTCACAACTTTTCGGATGCCCTCACCGCCGTGCCCCTCTGGATCGCATTCGTCATCGGCCGGCGCGCGGCAACCCGCCGATACACCTACGGTTACGGCCGCGCGGAGGATCTCGCGGGGCTCTTTATCGTCTTGGTGGTCGCCGTGTCTGCCATCGTCGCCGCCTGGCAATCCATCGATCGCCTGTTCCACCCGCAGCCGCTCCACAATCTCTGGTGGGTTCTCGCCGCAGGAATCATCGGCTTTATCGGTAATGAGATTGTCGCCGTCTACCGAATCAGGGTGGGGCGAAAGATCGGCTCGGCGGCCCTCGTCGCCGACGGCGTGCACGCGCGTACCGACGGCTTCACCTCGCTCGCCGTCGTTGTGGGCGCCATCGGGGTCATGCTGGGCTTCCCCCTGGCCGACCCGATTGTCGGCATCGTCATCTCTGTCGCGATCATTGCGCTGCTCTGGGGAACGGTTCGCAGCATCGGGCGCAGACTCATGGACGGCATCGAACCGGAACTCATCGACAAAGCTGGCGCTGCACTCCAAGCCACGCCCGGAGTGATCTCGGTGTCCCGATTGCAGTTGCGGTGGGTCGGGCATCGCCTTCAAGGCAGCGCGACTCTCGTCGTGGCCGACGCCGCGCTGTCAGAAATTGAGACGATCGTTCACGCGGCCGATCACCGTCTGGAGCACGCCATGAGCAACCTTGACGACATGATAATCAGCACGACAACTGCCCAAGAGGCGCACGCGCCGCACGCGCACGACCACTAGGGCGTCGCGACCCCGATGGTTGGCCAAGGTCTCGAATGTTGGGGTGGGTGATCGGTGGATCGCCGGACCCACCCCACCATTCGCGCCGGGCTAGTTGAGGGCTCTGGCTACGTGAGGGTGCTCAGAATGTCGGCCATTTCGGTGAGTTCCGCCGACTGGCTGGTGACAATCCCGTGGGCGAGGGCGATCGCGTCGGCGTTCTTACCGCTGCCGATCTCCTTCGTTGCCATCTCGATTGCCCCCTGGTGGTGCACGGTCATCTGCTGGAGAAACAATTTCGATGCCGCGGCGCCGGTAGCGGAGTTCAGTGCTGCCATGTCGCCATCAGACATCGACCCCATGCCCGGCATGCCTGCCATCGAGTCGACCGGGCTGCCCCATGTTTTCAACCACACCGTCATCGTGGTGATCTCGGGGTCTTGCGCCGCCTTGATGCGCGTCGCGAGGGCGGTGACCTTGGGGTCGATTCCGCTCTTGGCCAGAATCACGTCGGCCATCGCGACGGCCTGCTGGTGATGCGGCACCATGCCGGCCGCGAATCCGATATCGGAGGCGTTGAAGGCGCCGGTGTTCTGGGCAGCCGAGGTTGGTGCGGGTGAACTGCTGTGGTTCATGCCACCCATGGTGGTCGTTGCCGAGCATGCAGAGAGGGTGATGGCGGTGGCGAGCACGCCGACGATCGCCAGAGCTAAGCGGGGTTGTAACATTTGGATTTCCTATCAGTTGAGGTGAATTTCAGTGCACGGCGGTGCCCGGAAGAGGGGCTCGCCGAATCACCTTCTGCTGATAGCGAGTGCGTTCAGATCTGGTGGGAGGATCGCGGCAACCACGACGGCGAGAATCGCCGGCCAGCGGGCAAGCACGACGGCAGCGAACATCGACCAGCGGCGCGAAGCGGCGATCGTCAGAAGCAGGGCGGAGAAGAGCAGCGCTAGCACGCAGGCCATACCCGCCATACTGTGACCGGGATCACATATTCCCGGGCAATCGACGGTCACGTCTGCCGCCATTGCGGAAAGCACATCGCCGGGCGTGGTGACGCCGGCGGGCATCGACGACATCATTTCGCTGTGCCCGGCTGGGGTCGATGAGAGCGTGTGCATCGCCAGCAATCCGACGAGCACCGCACCGACCGTGGCCAGCAACAGAACGGTACGCCCGGGGGCTCCGCGATGCATTCGCATTCCCACGCACAGCGCCCTGCTCACCCCCAACAGCGACATCAGCGCTGCTCCCCGCCGGCGGCAGCGGGCACAAACCGACGCAGGCGCAGGCTGTTCGTGACCACAAAGACGGACGAAAATGCCATCGCCGCGGCCGCGAGCATGGGATTGAGCAGGCCCAGCATCGCGATCGGGATCGCGGCGACGTTGTAGGCGAAGGCCCAGAACAGGTTGCCCTTGATCACGGCCAAGGTGCGTCGGGACAGCCTGACCGCATCCGCGACACCGAGCAAATCGCCACTGACTACGGTGATGTCGCTGGCCGCGATCGCAGCATCTGTGCCGGTGCCCATCGCAATACCGAGATCGGCGGCCGCGAGGGCGGCCGAGTCGTTGACGCCATCGCCGACCATAGCGACCCTGTGCCCGCGCGCTTGCAGTGCCCGGATGACATCCAGCTTGCCCTGCGGAGTCACGGCCGCGTGCACATCATCAATGCCCACCGCCCCCGCCGCGGCCTGTGCTGCGCCGTGGTTGTCGCCGGTCAACAGCACCGGGTGCAGCCCCAGCGCGCGAAGTCGCGTGATCGCCAGCACGCTGGACGGCTTGACGGTATCGCGCACGGCAATGGTGCCGCGAAAAACGCCATCCCACGCGACGGCAACTACGGTAGACCCGCTCGCTTCTTCGGCGGCGATCCGCGAAAGTACCTCCTCGGCGAGCGGAATCGACCACGAACCGCCCAACCAGTTCGCCGTGCCGGCCAGCACGAGCTGCCCGTCGAGAATGGCCTGAACACCTCGGCCCGCATGAGAGACGAATGACTCTACCCCGCGGATCGCTGCCCCGGTGAGGCCGGCCTGTGCCACGATGGCCCGCGCGACGGGATGTTCGGAAGGGTGCTCGACGGCTGCGGCCATCGATAGCAGCAGCCGGGCATCCGTGTCGCCGACTGCGGTCGTCGACAGCACCGACATTGTGCCGGTGGTGATTGTGCCCGTCTTGTCGAGCACGATGGTGTCGATCGCGCGGGTTTGCTCTAACACCTGCGGCCCGCGAATGATGATTCCCAGCTGCGAACCGCGCCCCGTGCCGACCAGCAGCGCGGTCGGTGTCGCGAGGCCCAGCGCGCACGGGCAGGCGATGATCAGCGTGGCCACCGCGGCCGTGAAGGCCTGTTCGATGGTGCCACCGAAGGCCAGCCAGGCAACGAAGGCGACGATCGACAGAGCAATGACGATCGGTACGAAGACCGCCGAAACGCGATCGGCCAGCCGCTGCACCTCGGCCTTGCCGGTTTGGGCATCCTCCACCATCCGCGCGATTCGCGATAGCTCCGTGTCGGCGCCGACGCGAGACACCTCAACGATGAGGCGCCCCCCGACATTGACCGTGGCACCGACTACCCGATCCCCCGGCCCCACCTGGGCGGGCAGGGATTCGCCCGTGAGCATGCTCAGGTCAACGGCGGACAGCCCCTCGATCACCAGGCCGTCTGTGGCAATTTTCTCGCCGGGGCGGACGGTTAACAGGTCGCCGACGACGAGGGATGCCACGGCCACCCGGGTCTCGACGCCGTCACGAACCAGGGTGGCGTCTTTCGCGCCCAGGTGAAGCAGTGCTAGGAGGGCTGCCCCCGAGCGCTTCTTGGCGCGCGCCTCGAGGTAGCGGCCGGCGAGGATAAATACTGTGACCGCGGCGGCAACCTCGAAATAGATCTCGCTCGCACCAGAAATACCGGTCGAGAAAAAACTAAATTCCATGTGCATGCCCGGCATGCCCGCCGAGCCGAAGAACAGGGCGTAGACCGACCACCCGAACGCCGCCAGCACCCCGACGCTGATGAGGGTATCCATGGTCGTGGCACCGTGCCGCAGATTTACCGCCGCCGCGCGATGGAACGGCCAAGCACCCCACACCACCACCGGCGCCGCGAGCGTTAGGGCCAACCACTGCCAGTTCATGAACTGCAGCGCGGGGATCATCGACATCAGAACGACCGGCGCGGCCAGCGCAGTGGTCACGATGAGGCGGTGCTTCAACCGCGCGGTCTCGTCGTCGATCGGGGTCGCGGCGGCGTCATCGATCGGTGCAGCCGGCTGGGTGGCCGTGTAGCCCGCGGCCTCCACCGCAGCAATGAGGGTCGCAGCGTCGACACCGTCGGCCCGCACCCGCGCCTTCTCCGTCGCGTAGTTCACCGACGCGCTGACCCCGTCGATGCGGTTTAGCTTGCGCTCGATCCGCGTCGCACACGAGGCGCAGGTCATGCCCCCGATAACGAGATCGACCTCGGCCATGTTCGCCGCTATCCGGTAACCATCGTGTAACCGGCGGTTGTCACGGCGTCACGAACTCGTTCTGACGATACCGGCTCGCTACTGACCACCATGATGCGGGATGCTTCGCCCACCCGTAGCTCGACGCTGACACTTTCGACGCCCGCGAGTGCAGACACCTCTTCGGTCACGCTGGCCACGCAGTGACTGCACGTCATGCCTGCCACGAGGTAGTGCTGCCGGATGACTGCGTCGGCGCCCTGCGCCTGAGTGTCTGTGGTCGCGGCGCCGTGCGCCTCGGTTGCACACGCGCACGCGTGATTCTTGTCGGTCAGGCCTAGGTGATTGAGGCTCTGATCAGTACCGCACATGGCGCTGTCCTTCCGGGGGGTGAGGGGAAGTCGGTGCGACCCGCTAGGTATACCCTACCGGGGTATTGTCCAAGATGGGTGGCCGTAAATTTGGAGCTACCGCAATCTCACTTAACGATAGATCGTTAAGTATCGTCGAGCCGGGGTGGTTACGGCGCTGAGGAGGACATCATGAGCAATTCATTTATGGGCGAAGGCTTCGGAAGCCGACGGGGCGGTGCGGGCCAGAGCTGGCCGAGCGGGGCGGTCTGGGAAGCAATGGAGCAGTTGCGCGGCCAGTTCGACCGTAAGGTCGGCACGAGGATGGGCCGGGGCGACGTGCGCGCGGCGGTGCTGGCGCTGCTCGCCGAGAAGCCGATGCACGGCTACCAGATCATCCACGAAATTGAGGAACGCAGCGGTGGGGTCTGGAAGCCGAGCCCCGGCTCGGTCTATCCCACCCTCCAGCTGCTAGCCGACGAGGGACTCATCAGCGCTGAAGAGTCCAACGGCCGCAAGACGTATTCGCTCACGGAGGAGGGACGCGCGGCGGCTGACGCCGCGGCCTCCACCTCCGCACCGTGGGAAGCGCAGAACACCAAAGACAGCGCGCGAGCAACGGCGCTGCCCAAAGCAGGCATTGAACTGGCCCAAGCCGCCGCGCAGGTGGGGCGTTCCGGCAACCCTGAACACGTGAAACAGGCCGTTGCCGTGCTGGATGAGGCGCGTCGTAAGCTGTATTTGATCCTTGCCCAAGACTGACCGAGCGCCGACAGCACGTCGGCGCGCCTGAGATTAGTTAACAGAGACCAGATGACCGACGCCGCAAACATGCGTGCCCGCTCCCGCAGGATTTTGTGGTTTGCCGCCCGCTATTTGGCGCAAACCTGGTGGTACGAACTCTTCCTGCCACGGATCGGGCTGGCGGGGCTGGCAGCGCGGAGCAGACCGGCACGCCTGAAGCACTTCGCGCGGAAGTTTTACATTCTCGCGGTCGATCTGGGCGGGCTGATGATCAAGGTCGGCCAGTTCATGTCGACACGCTTGGATGTTCTCCCTCCCGAAATCACCAAAGAACTGGAAAACCTGCAGGACGAAGTCCCTGCTGTACCCTATCCGGCGATCCGCGCCCTGGCCGAAGCCGAACTGGGGATGACACTCGAGCGGGCGTTTGCGTCCGTCGACCCGACACCGCTTGCGGCGGCATCCCTCGGTCAGGTTCATCGCGCTCGACTCACCGAAGCCGACGCCGCCCAGACCGGGCTGCTCGACGTCGTCATCAAAATCCAGCGGCCGGGCATCGGCACAATTGTCACCGTTGACCTCAGCGCGCTTCGGCGCGTTGCCGGTTGGCTCAGCCACGTGCGCCTCGTCTCGGATCGCGTCGATATCCGCGCGCTCGTCGAAGAGTTTGCCCTCACCAGCCTCGATGAGATCGACTACCTGCACGAGGCGGCCAGTTCCGAGCGGTTCGCGCAAGAATTTGCCGACGACGCCCGAGTCAGCGTGCCCGAACTGGTGTGGGAGCGCACCACCAGACGGGTGCTCACCCTCGAAGACGTGACCGCCATCAAGATCAACGACGTCGACGCGCTTCGGGCGGCCGGCATTGATCCGGCCGAGGTCGCCACCGAGTTTGCGGCCGTCATGTTCGACCAGCTTTTCCTGTACGGCTACTTCCACGCAGACCCGCACCCCGGCAACATCTTCGTGACCCCGCTCGGTGACCCCGGCGCTGTGACGGTTGGCGACACCCGGGCGTGGAAGTTCACCTTCATCGATTTCGGGATGATGGGCGAAGTACCCGACGCCCTGCGCCGAGGGCTGCGAAAGCTTCTCATCGCCGCAGCGTCGCGCGACGGACGAGGGATGGTCGACGGCATCCGCGAAGTCGGCGTGCTGCTGCCATCGGCCGACACCGCTGAACTTGAGCGCGCAATGACGAAGCTGTTCGGCCGGTTCGGTGGAATGGGTTTCGCCGAACTGCAAGACGTCGATCCCCGTGAGTTTCGCGCCTTCGCCGCCGAATTCGGTGATGTGGTGCGCTCGCTGCCCTTTCAGCTTCCCGAGAACTTCCTGCTCATCGTGCGCGCCATGTCGCTGACCTCTGGGATGTGCAGCTCGCTCGACCCCGCATTCAATATCTGGAATTCGGTGGAGCCCTATTCGGCCCAGCTGATTCGCTCAGAGGGCGGCAACCTCGTGAAGGCCGCAGCCCGGCAGGCGATCTCGATCGCCGGCATCGTTGCTCGGCTGCCCCAGCGAATCGACAACCTCGTGACGCGATTCGATGAGGGCGCGGTCTCCGTGCAGAGCCCACGCCTGGAACGCCGCCTCGTCAGCATCGAGCGAACCGGCCGGCAACTCATCTCGGCGGTGCTCTTCGCGGCCCTGCTCGTCGGTGGCATCCTGCTTCGGGCCGAGGATGCTGTGGTCGGCACCATCATGATGGCCGTTTCCGTGGTCCCGCTGCTGCACTCCCTGTTCGCCGGGGCTATCGCGCGCCGCGGCCCGCTACCCTGATCTGCATGACACTGCCAGCGGCATCCAATCTCACCGGCCACACCGCTCTGGTCACCGGCGCGGGAAGCCCCACCGGGATTGGCTTCGCTGCCGCCCGATCGCTCGGAGAGTTCGGGGCCGCCGTGGCGATCACCGGCACGACCGCCCGGATCCATGATCGGGCCGACGAGTTGCGCGCGTTGGGCATCGACGCGCACGGCTTTGTCGCGCGACTCGAGTCGGCGACGCTGGCGGGCGAGCTGGCGGCGGCGCTTGCCGCGGCATCCGTCGTGCCGAGCATTCTGCTGAATAACGCGGGCATGGTGGCGACCGGCGACGCCGAAATGGTCTCTGGCGACGCCCTGATGGATCCGGCCGAATGGGATCGCAGCCTCGCCATGACCTTGTCCAGTGCCTTCTACCTGACCCGTCTCGTTCTTCCCGCCATGCGCGCGGCGCGCTGGGGCCGAATCGTGACCGTCGCCAGCGTGACCGGCCCGGTGATGGCCTCCCGGGGCGACGTCTCCTACGCCGCGGCAAAAGCCGGGCTCGTTGGCCTGACCCGAGCTCTCGCGGTCGACGAAGCGCGCGCGGGGATCACGGCAAACGCCGTAGCCCCCGGCTGGATAGCCACCGGCTCACAGCTGCCGTCGGAGGCACGCGAAGGTACGACCGTTCCGGCCGGCAGAAGCGGCACGGCAGAGGAGGTCGCATCGGCGATCGGTTGGCTGGCCTCCCCCGGTGCTTCCTACGTGACCGGGCAGGTTATCGTCGTCGACGGCGGAAACAGCGTGGCCGAAGAACGTCTGGCTTCGGCATAGGCCGAGGCTCTAGGAGTCGGCTCGGCCGATCTCCCCGCGCCGGATCGCCGCAGCTCTGTTGGCGATCTCGGTGCGCTCATGCTCGGGGATGCGCGCGAGGTTCCTGACCTGCAGCGCCATCCGGGGATGATGTGCGAACCGCTCTTCGTGGCGCGCCAAGAAATCCCAGTACAGCGTGGTGAAGGGGCAGGCATCGTCGCCGAGCCGCTTATCCGGCCGGAAGCGGCATGATCCGCAGTGGTTGCTCATCCTGTCGATGTATTTGCCGGTGGCGACATAGGGTTTGCTCGCCATGTAACCGCCGTCGGCGTACTGGCTCATCCCCAGCACGTTGGGCAGCTCGACCCACTCGACGGCGTCGACGTAGACCGCCAGGTACCACTCGTGAATCTGTCGCGGCTCGATGCCCAGCAGTTGCGCGTAGAGCCCCGTCACCATTAGCCGTTGAATGTGGTGGGCGTAGCCGTAGTCGAGGGTCTGGGAGATGGCCTCGCGCAGGCAGGCCAGCGCGGTGTCGCCCGTCCAATACCAGTCGGGAAGCGGTTCGGTCGCGTCGAGGGAGTTGCCGTTGGCGTAGTCGGGCATCGTGCGCCAGTAGATGCCGCGGACGTATTCCCGCCAGCCGATGACCTGACGCACATAGCCTTCTGCCGCCTCGATCGGCACCAGCCCCGCTCGCCAGGCCACCTCGACACGAGCAACCACCTCACGCGGGTCCAGCAGTTTGAGGTTGAGCGCCGCACTGATCAGGGAGTGGTAGAGCCAGGGCTCTGTCGCCCACATCGCATCCTGCCAGCGCCCGAACCCCACCAGACGCTCCTCAATGAAGCGATCGAGCACCACGAGAGCGTCGGCCCTGGTGACCGGCCAGGCAAACCGATCCAGCGATCCCGGATGCCCGGCGAAACGTTCCTCGACCAGCGCGATCACGGCGCGGGTGATGGCATCCGGCGCGGTGAGCGCGGGCGTGGGCACCAGGCCTGGGCCCTTCGCACCGAATGCTCCCCGGTTTTCGGAGTCGAAATTCCACGTCCCGCCGGCCGGCGAATCCCCGTCCATCAGGATGCCGTGGGTGCGGCGCTGAGTACGATAGAACGTCTCCATGACGAGACTTTTCCGCCCGTCAGCAAAGCGAGTGAACTCGTCGGTCGAGCAGAGAAAATGACGGTCGAGGCGCTCATCGAGCGGCACGCCGGTCGACAAAACCGCGGACCGCAAATCCTCGCGCACCTGCCACTCACCCGGTTCGACGAGCACGACGACCTGAGGTCGGTGGCGCCCGATCGCCGCAATGAGTTCGGTGGCGAAGGTGCCGCTGTTGTCCGCGTCATCCATGGCCCGGTAATCCACGGTCAAACCCTCGGCACGCAATTCGCTGGCAAAGTGACGCATCGCCGCAAGGAAGACCGTGATGCGCGACTTGCTGACCCAGACCTTGGTCGCCTCGTGCGCCACCTCGGCCATCCACACGACATCCTGCTGCGGAACAACGTTATCGAACGCCGCGGAATTGTGGTTCAACTGGTCGCCCAGCACCACGATCAGCCGGCGCGCCTCGCCGCTCACGAGACGGTGCGTGAGCGTTGGCCGCGACACTTGTCGCTGCAATATCGCACGTCGTCCCAATTCTTGGCCCATGCCTTACGCCACGTCATGATGCGCCCGCAGACGAGGCAGGGCTTGCTCGGCAAATACGACTTATTGCCCGGGAAATCATGCGCGTTGGTACCCACCATTCCACCGTACGGGAAGTGGCGGGCGCCGCATCCCCACGGTGCGAGCGTGCGGGTGTCAGTGCGGCATCGTGTTCAGGATCAGACCGATGTGTGTGAAGTAGTTGAGTGCACCAAACAGAAAAAACCCGGCTCCGCCTAGGGCCCAGACAATGCCCACTATCCATTGCACCGGCGTGATTCCCACTCGATTTGGCGTGCGCGGAAGCGCGAATGGGAAGAGCACTGCACCGACGCCCACTATTCCAAAAAGCCCCGACATGAAGATCGCTTCGACCCAGGGATAGGCGGCAAATGCGCCACTAATGGGCTCTTCCGGTGGCGCGGCGAATAGCCGGAAAATAAGTCCGGCGAACGCGATCGCCCCGAGGGCCAGCCCCATTCCGAGGATGAAAATCGATAGCGGTCGCAGCGCACGGGAGAGGTGCACGAGGGGGTCGGCGGACGCGGCGATGGCGGCGCTGCGGCGCCACAGGTAAAACGCGCCGAAAAGCAGAGCACGCCGAATGCCAAACTCGGCTCACCGAAGATGATGTTGTCGAAGGGGAAATACTTCGCGAAAGGCCAGGTCAGTGTCATATGCAACCCGGTTGCGGTGAGGATCAACCCCGGCACACCCAGGGCGAGCGCCCGACCTTCCATGTCTTCGGTTTTCTTCATCAAGAGAGAACGGCCCAACCAGACGAGCGTGAGCAACGCGGCACCCGCCGCCACGGCCATGATCGTGTTGTAGGTCGGCATCTGTGTCCAGTCAATCGTCAAGCCGGCAGCCATCATGATGGACCTCCTGTTGATGGGGTCACGAACGCCGCACCCGGCACCCGGCCCACATTCACGATAAGTTCGCGCGGTAAGCCCCGTCGCGTGGGACACGCCCAAATCTCGTCGATCGACTTGCCCTTCGGGTCGGTCGACTGCTCACTGTCGTAGCGCTTACCGGGGAAGATCGGGCACACATCGCCGCAACCCATCGTGATGACCACACGAACAGAACTATCGGCTTTCTTGCGTGGGCTTGCTCGTTCGACGCCCCCGGCTGAGGCAACCGTCGGCCAGCTAAGGCCAGGACAGCGCGGGCCCGATGTGTTCCTGGACCCACCCGATCAGCCCTTCAACGTCAGCCCAGGCTTGCTCAATCGCTCGGCGCGTGGCA
>JANXTJ010000086.1 GCA_025352485.1 Salinibacterium sp. | reverse complement strand
CCGGTACAGACCATGCTGATCGTGAAGACGGCGTCGAGCAGAGGCTCTGTCTCGGAAGGCATACCCCTATCTTGGTGCAGTTTCCTCTCCTGCACACCCTGAGTCGGCCTGTGCCGTACCGCGGTCGTCTTTGGCGTCGGAGCGTGCCGGTGCAGGGGGGTGAGACTGCGGACATGAACTGGTTATCAGATCCGCTGGCACAGCTCGCCGCAGCCGAGGCGGAATGGGAGCTTCGTCGAGATTACTCAGTCGTTCTGGGCATTGCGCAACGGGTGAACGACCTGATCGTTGCCGGCCCGACCGTGTCGACAACGGAAGGGTCTGCCGGCTGGCTCGGGCCCGCCCGGCGAGCGTTTGACGGGCGGGAGGCCGAGCTACTGGGCACGCTCAGACTGGCGGCCAGCGAAATCGAGGAACTGGCGGCAGAGCTGCAGGATGCCATTCAGTTCCTTGGTCGTGAGTCGTGAGTCGTGAGTCGTGAGTCGTGACCCGGGAGCGGGCGACGGCGGCCTCATCGTCTCGGGCGGCGGCCACGTGGCGGTCTCGACCGAGGAGATGGCGGCTCTGGCGGAAAGACTGCGGTCAATCCAATTCACGTCGGAGGACGCCCTTCGAACGCTCCTGACCCTGAGTGGGCGGGCCGATTCCGGGCCCGCTTCAGCGGCGCTTACCCGGGCGGTCGAGACTGCGGCCCTGCTCGAGCTCGCCCTGAAGATCGCGGCCGATGCTTACGGGCACACCGAACGGATACTGCAGTTGGTCGGGGGTGAGGCCGCGGCCGGGCTTGGATTCACGCTCGGTCGTCTCGCGCCGCTTATCGGTCTGGTGGCGTTTCCCCGGCTGCTCGGACTCGCCGTCGGTGTGGCGGTCGGCACGCGGCTGTTTCCCGGGGCCCTGGGGGATCTGTCTGCCTGGCTCGCAGGCAACCCCCGCTTGGTATCGAACCCGGTGATCGTCGGGGCCGTGCGCCTGATGGTGTCGGCCGGCGATGACACCCTTGCCGGTCTCTTCGGGATTCCGCCGGTCGTGGCCCGGGCGATCGGGGATTCCGGGCTCGGCGTCTGGGGCCTGCCCCAGACCGCCGCCCTCGCGCTGGCCGGTCTCGGCGGGCTCGCCGGCGTTGCCGGTACGGGCCATCTGAGGGAAACGGCCGTCTCGGTGCGGCCGACCGGCGTGCGCAGTGCCCGGGTAGCGACACCCTCCGGGGTGGGTGCGCTCATCGACCGGGTTCCCGGCTCGGCGGAGGGCGACCCTCAGATCAGGCTTGAGCGCTATTCGGAGACGGCCACGACGGGTTCAGCCGCCGGCTCACGCTGGATCCTCTACGTCGGGGGAACGATCGATCTCGGGGTGCTGCCCGGAACGGAGCCTTTTGACATGACCTCGAATCTGCATGCCACGGCGGGCGCGGACGCCGGCTCCTTGCGCGCGACGGCCGAGGCGCTCGAGCAGGCTGGGGTGCTGCCGGGGGATCCGGTGCTCGCGGTCGGCTATTCGCAGGGTGGGTTGCTGGCGGCCCAGCTCGAGCGCAGCGGCGACTTCAACGTGCAGGGAGTTCTCACCGTCGGAGCACCGATCGGCCAGCTCGCGCTGAACGTCCCGACGGCGGCGATAGCCCATACCGAGGATCTGGTGCCGGCTCTGGGTGGCCTCGAGAGCGCAACGGCTGACCAACGTATCCTTGTGCGGCGCAGCGCATTCTCCGGCCGCGAGATGCCCGGGGACCACGCGCTGCCGGCGCATGCCCTCACCGAGTATCGCGCGACCGCAGCGATGATGGACACCTCTATTGAGCCGCGCATCCTGCGTTTCAGAGAGAGCATCGCGGGCTTTCTCAGCCCTCGGTCAGCCGTGGGGACTGCCCGGCTTTATCGGGCCGACAGGGTGTACCAGTGGCCGGATTGATCAACTACCGGCGGCCGCTGAGGGGGCGCAGGATGGCGTTGATGATCGCCGAGAGAATGGTCAGGACGAAGGCGCCGAGCATGGCCCAGCCGAAGTCGACGATGTTCAGGCCGAAGTGCAGGAAATCCGTGATCCAGCTGACGACCAGCAGCAGGAAACCGTTGACGAACAGCGACAGGATGCCGAGCGTCAGGATGTAGAGCGGGAAAGCGACGACGCGGATCGCGGTGCCGAGGATGCCGTTCACGATGCCGAAGATCAGGGCGACCATGACAAAAGAGGCCACGGTGGCGAACGTCGTGTCCGCGTAGGGCACGAGCGTGACCCCCGAGACGATAAGCGTGGTCAGCCAGAGGGCGAACGAGTTGCCGACGAGGGAGACCAAGAATCTGCGCATGGCCAAAGTCTTTCAGTTGTGACTGGAAAATGGCAGAAGCAGCGCTGTGTGCGCCACATCTTTGCCGGGGTTTTCCCGAAGGGAGCGGCCGAGACTCGTCGCGCGGTTGGCGATCGCCGCCGAGCCGAGGATGCGCTCGGCTGCGGCGTGCAGCTCCGCCACGGTCGCCGTGTTCGGCGGCAGCGCCTCGCCCATGCCGGAGCGTTCGATGGCCGCGGCTCCGGCGAACTGGTCGGTCGAGAACGGCAGCACGAGCATGGGAACCCCGGCGTTCGCCGCCTCGGTCACGCTGTTGTTTCCCCCGTGCGTGACCGCGAGGATGGCATGCTCCAGGAGCAGCACCTGAGGCAGGAACTCCCGCACCAGCCAGTTATCTGGAAGTTCGCCGAGTTCCCGGAGCGGGGCCGACCCGGTGGCGATCGCAACCCTGACGCCCAGGAGCTTCAGGGCGTCAGCGACCCGGCCCAGCACATCCGCTTCGTAGTTGCGCTTGCGGGTTTGTCGCGCGCGCCAGGTCGATACTTCGGTGTCACCCCAAGGACGTCCGGGCGTACCGATCGGATAGTGTGCAGGTGTCGTCATCACGTCGCTCGCTGTGCTGTGACCAAGGGAAAGCTG
>JANXTJ010000079.1 GCA_025352485.1 Salinibacterium sp. | reverse complement strand
GTGCACCGCGCTGAGATCCAGCGCTATCTGGACCTCGGGATCACGCACCTTTACCTACACAATGTGGGCAGGAATCAGCGCGAGTGGGCCGAGGTGTTCGGCCGGGATGTGCTGCCCCGGCTGGTGAGCTAGCGCTTTCTCTGGCTAGCACTTTCTCGCTAGCGCTTGGTGGCTGCTTCGGGATCGGGTAGCGGCTGCAGGGTGACGGCCCCGGTCATCCGGATCAGGATTGCCGCCGTCAGCACGCCCGCCGCGAGGATGCTGGCCAGCACCACCACCTGAAAGCGCCCGGCTTCCAGCGGCGAGGCGCCGGCGAAAATCGCACCGACGAACGCCCCGGGTAGCACGACGATCCCGGTGGTGCGCGTCTGGTCGATCGAGGGCAGTAGGGCCGTGCGGATCGCGCCGCGCCCGAGCAACGCCGTCGATTCTCGTGGGGTGGCGCCGAGGGCCAGCCAGCCCTCGACCTCCGGCCAGTGGTCGCGCACCGAGGTGCCGAAGATGCGCTGCGTGAGAATCGCGATGGTCATGGTGTTGCCGATCACGATGCCGCCGATCGCGAGGGCGTAGCGCGGCGAGAACTCGATGGCTCCGGTCGCGAAGACGATAGCCATGACGGTCAGCGGCCCGGCGAGCATCGCCACGGTCAGCGGAATCACATCACCTCGCGTCGCCCGGGCCCGGCGTGCCGCGGTGAACACGGCCGCCGTGAACATGACGATCAGGCCGATGGTGACCCAGAGGGCATCGTGCAGGATGCCCGCAAGCACCAGACTCAGCGCCGCCAGTTGCGCGATGGCCCTGGCCAGGGCACCGGCCGCCGCCCACGGTCGCGTGACACGAAACCCGGCAAGGCCGAGCGTCGCGATTCCGGCCAATAGCACGACCGCGATCGCGGTGGGCAGCCAGTGCGCGAGCAGATCCACGCGCCAACCCTAGGGCAATGCGGTGGGCGGTGCGGCCGGCGGCCCGGCGGGCGGTGCGGCGGGCGGTCCGGCCGGTTTTGCGCGCCATGGCGGCGAATGCGGCAGCTGCCGTTCGCGATAGAGCACCAGCGCGAACGGCGCCCAGACGGCGACCGCGACGGCGACACCGACGAGCATCCCGCCGATGGTGTCAGAGATCCAGTGCGCGCCGAGGTAGGTGCGGCTGAGCATCATCGCCACGGTGTACAGCGCGCCGACGACCCAGATCCAACGGCGCGCGAACACGATTCCCAGCACGGTGGCGATGAGCGCGGCGTTAGCGCTGTGACCGGACGGGAACGACCCGAAGTCGGTGGTCACCAGAATGTCGGTGGGTCGAGGTCGACCAAACGATTTCTTGAGAAGCTCGACGACCAACGGGCTGACGATCACGGCGATCGTGAAGTAGATCGCCGCCCACCGGCGTCGCCACAGCAGTAGGCCCGCGATGATGATGAACGGCACCACGAAAATGGCGATCACCCCGCCGCCCAGCGCGTTGAACACGAGCGCGGGAACCGTCCAGATCGGCAGGCGATGCTCGACGATGTCGCTCATCCATTCGAGTTCAAAGCCGAACGGCTTGTTGTTCTCCCGGTAAAAAATTACGGCGCCAAGGGCGACGACCGCGAGCAGCGCCGTGGAGGCGGAGATGAGGGGCCAGAGGCGGGCGACCCGCCGCGGTGGGAGCAATCCCGGTGCTGATGTCATCATTCGAGTGTGCCATGGCCGGCCCGACCTCAGCCAGAGTCACCCCGCGAAAACCCTACCCCAGCGCCCGAATCCCGCGCCGAACACCGGCCCGGCGAACCCCTAGGCGCCGGCGGCGATCAGTATCGCATCGGTCCCGAACCCGGCGACGAGGCCGGCGAGGATGCCGTACCCGACCAGGTCGCGACGGCGTGACTTGGACAGCATCCCGAGCAGTTGGATGATCACGAAGATGATCGACCCGGCGGCCAGCGCCAGGAACAGGATGCTCAGTGGCGGGCTCACGAAAGTCCAGCCAATGACCGTGCCCAACACGGTCGGCCCGCCGCCGATGGCGCCGAGTAGCAGCAGGAAGCGCCAGGACGGCCGGGGAGTGCTGCCTGCCAGCGGGGCCACGATGCCGAAGCCTTCCGTGGCGTTGTGCAGAGCGAAGCCGATCACCAGAACCGTGGCGAGCCCGATCTCGCCGACGGCGGCAGACTGGCCGATTGCCAGGCCTTCGGCGAAGTTGTGCAGCCCGATTCCGATCGCAATGAGGAGGGCCAGGCGCCGGGGGTTTGGTGCGGCCTCGACGCCGGGCGTGCTGGTGCGCCGCGCGACGAGCCCCTGAAGTGCGGTGATGCCGAGCAGGCCGACGGCGAGCCCGCCGAGGAACAGAGCGGCGTATCCCGCGAGCATCAGCGGGTCGGTCTTGCTAATCAGCAGGGCGTCGATCGGATTCCACGCCGCCGACAGCACATCCCACACCAGAAACAGCAACACGCCGGTAGCGCTGGCGGCGAGAAGCACACGCAGCGATTCGGCCGGCCGCTTGATGCGGCCGACGGGGAGGCCGAGCAGGATGGTCGCCCCGGCGATGAAGCCGAGGGCGAGGACGGTGGGGAAGTTCATGGCGATCCTTTGGTTAGCCTTGCCTAACCATCATGCCTGACCGCGACGGCGATTGCTGACCACTGGCGTTTGGCGTGCGGTACTGGTAGCTAGCGCCGTGGTGGCCACCGGCTTAGCCGATGGTGATGCCCTGGTTAGCCATGAACGGCACCGCATTGGTGGCACGACCGCCGACGCGGATCTCGAAGTGCAGATGGCAGCCGGTCGAGAGACCGGTGCTACCGACGCTGGCGACCTGCTCGCCGACGACGACCTCTTCGCCGTTTGCCACGAGTGTTCCGCCGTTGACGATGTGTGCGTAGGCGCTCTGCACGCCGTTACCGTGGTCGATCAGCAAGAAGTTGCCGTAGCTGCCGTTTCGGCCCGCGTACACAACGGTTCCGCTGGACGCCGCGAAAATCGGCGCCCCACAGGAGGCGGCGATGTCGGTGCCCTGGTGATAGCTCGACGCACCCTCGACGGGGGCAATGCGATAGCCGAAACCATCCGTGATTCTCCCGGATGCTGGCAGCGCCCAGCCGCTCAGGCTGATCTGCGCCGCGCCGAGGGAGGCTCCGTTGCCGGTGCGCGCCTTAATGCCGGCGATGAAGTCGGCCTCTGTTGCCACGCGGTTTTCTTTCAGCACGACCAGCTGCTGCGCGAGCTGAGCCGCATGATCCTGCTGGGCCGCGAGCGCGGCGGCGGCGGCGATCGAGGCGGTTTGCGCGTCGGCGAACGCTTTCTCCGAGGCATCCTTAATCGCTTTGAGTTCGTTCTTGGCGACGTCGGCGCCGTCGGTCAGGGCCTGCGCGGTGTTCTTGTCCTGCAGGGCCCGCTCGTAAATCGCGTTGGCCTGCTCGGAAACCTTGCTCGACATTGAGAGGTCGTAGAGCAGATTCTCGGCCTTGCCGGAGTTCGCGAGCAGAGTGGTTGTCAGATCCCCACCGTTGCCACGCATGAGCTGGGCGGCGAGTTGGCCGGCGCGCCGCTCCGAGCCCTTGGCGACGACGTTCGCGGCATCGGCCTGATCTTGCAGGTTCTGGGCCTTTGCCGCGGCCACCTGAAACTTGTCGTCGGCCTGGCGCCACGCCTCGCCCTTGGCTTCGGCATCGGCCTGGGTGCGATCGGCATCCGCCTTGAGGCCGGCCAGCAGTCCCTGAATTCTGTCGACGGCGGCTTTTGTGGCGGCCTCGTTATTGCGGGCGTTGGCGACATCCGTCCAACTGGGATAATCGATGGCCCAAGCGGCGCTCGTGCCAGCGGCGATACCGCCCGATGTGAGCAGACCGACAATTACCGCGGCGGTCAAAAGCTTCCCCGGCCGCTTACCCCAACGTTCAATCACCTCTTGAAGGTAAGCGACGTCGAGCCGATCGCGGGGAGATTTGCGGTGGTTTGCCGGAACTGAAGCGAAGCGACGCGATGGCGCTGTGCGATGTATCGGCCGTACCGCTGTGCAATACCCCAGCCACGCCTCTGGGCGATGCCACTAAGCCCGGCCGCCCTCGTCGCGACCGAAGACCGGCTCGACATGCCGCACCCAGACCCAGGTCGCGAGGCATCCGACGGCGAAGATCGCGCTGGCGCCCGCCACCCAGACCACCGGGAAAGAAGGAGCCTGCGCGATGACCACGGCGGCGAGTGTGCAGGCGGCGAGGGCGCAGGCCAGCCACGCCGGCTTCGACCACTCGAAGACCGTGCGGCCCGGCATCCGGCCGATGGGCAGCACAAGTAACGCGACGGAGCCGAGGGCGGCAATGCACAGCGTCGCGAGCGTCTCGCTGGCCAGCGCTGGGCCGAAACCCGTGACGGGCCCGATCGCACTGTGCCCCAGCCAGGCTCCAAACCCGAGAAGCGTGATCGCGACAAGCTCGGCGAGAGCGACCAGCCCAAGCCCGCGCCGCGGCGCGCCGGTCGAGAACGCCGTCGCGATGACGATCCCGATGATCAGCGGCGGTTGGATGCCGTCGACTCGCGAGACGATGGCCGTGAACGCCCCGATGATCAAGAATGCCGGAGCCAGCCGTAGGCCCGTGTCGACCCCGAGCGCCCGCCCGGCAATCGCGCCGGGCAGCATAACTCCGAGGGCGTTCAGCACCGCCAGCGCGACGGTGATAGCGATCACGAGGCGCAGGTAGCGCACCTCGCCCTGCACGCCCCCGGCGAGAGCGGCGAAGAGCACGGCCGCGGCGAGGGCGCCGACCGCGGTGACCCTCGCGGGGAGGACCGGCCTGTCGTCGTGATCGCTCTCGGGTCGGTTGCGCCCGGCGAACCGGCGCGCCCGCCCGCTGACCCTGCCACGCAGGGTGTTCAGCATGAGCCTCGCTGGCAGCGCTACCCCGGCGATGAAGGCGATCGCGATCAGGGCACCCCACAGCCAGGTGCCGCTGGTCGCGGTCATTGCCAGACTCGGGATGGCCGCACCGTAACCGGTCGGGGTGCCCCAGGTGTCGCCCGGCGCCCGCCCGGAGGAACCGCCGATCGGCGGCGGGAGATGCGGAAAGGTCGGCGGTGGCGTATAGCTGGCCGTCGGGCCGGGCGCGGAGGCGGGCGGCGGGGGAGTGGCGGGGGTACTGGGTGCGGCGGGGGCTGCGGGGCCGGGCGGCACAACGGCGACGTAGCCGAAGGTGACCGTGAAGCCGCTCGTGGCGCCGCTGGCATTGCCAGCGGCATCCCATTGGATGGCCTGAATGGTGTGTTCGCCGCTGGGCAACCCGCTGGCAGCGCACGACCACTGGCCCTGCGTGACAAAGGTCGAGCACGCGAGAACACCGTCGGCGAAGACATCCACCCGCGAGGCGTTTTCGCCGCCGCCGACGAAAGTCGCCGAGTTTGCGGCAATGCGGTCGCCCGCAGCCGGCTGGCTGATCATCGGCAGGCCAGGTGGCACCTTATCGACGGTCACCGAGCGCTGGGCGCTGATGCCGCCGGCGGCCCCCTGCCAGGTTTGCTGCACAGAAATGAGGTAATCGCCCGACTTCGTCACGGGCAGCGGGCACGACCACAAACCCCCGGCCTGCACGGTCGTGCAATCTCCACTCGGGTCTTGCGGGCCGCTGCCGATGATGCGAATACCGGCACCGACGAAGCCGGAGCCGGAGATGATCCCGGTGGTGAGCAGTGGGTCGTTGCCCTTTATCGTGGGCGCGCCCAGCACTCGGATATTCACGACGTGCGTGGTGGTCGTGGCGCCGATGGTTTCGGTCACTTTGACCGGCCATGCGCCGTCCGGCAGTGTGAAAGTGCAGCTCCAGTTCTCGGTCTGCGGATCGCCGACGCCGGGCACCTGGCAGTAGGGGTCGCCCCCGGTGAGTGAGGGGATTTCCACGACGCTCGCGGCGTCTTTGGCGCCCGTGATGGTGACCGATGAGGAGGGGAACAGGGTGCCCTCTGGGGTGGTGATCGCGAAGGTCGCTGCTGTTGCGGCATCCGAGGGGATCAGGATGCAGCTAAGGCTCAGGCCGAGAATTCCGGCCAGGACTGCAGCACGAGGAAGGAACACCGTGTCCCATTCAGCAGTGCTTTGCCCGGCAAGTCAAGGCGAGGCCTTATCGCCCTTGCCTTCGGGGCGATCGTCTGGGACAGTTGTCCCACTTACTTTTATCGGGTCGGGAGCGCCACATGACGCGAATTGCCGTGGGGGAACGTCGCGCGCTTCTGGTGCGAGCAGCCCTCCGCGTGATCGCCGAAACGGGTGTCTCCGGCGCGAGCACCCGGGCGATCGTCGCCGAGGCTGGGATGTCGCTGGCCAGCTTCCACTACGCGTTCCGCTCGCACGACGAGATGATGCGCGAACTGGTGGCGCACGTGGTCGAAGCCGAGTCGCGGGTCGCGTTCGCAGCCCTGCGACCGGGGGACGACATCCGGGCGATGCTGCGCGAGGCGCTGCACGCCTTCCTCGGCTACGTGGTTGCCGACCCCGAACACGAGCGAGTAATGCAAGAACTCGTGCAGTACTGCCTGCGAACGCCCGGGATGCAGTCGCTTGCCCGGGAGCAGTACGACTCCTACTACCGCGCCGTGTCTGAGCTTCTCGTCGAAGGCGCCACCGCCGCGGGCATCAGCTGGACAGTGCCGCTCGCCGACCTCGCCCGCTTAGTGGTCACCACCACAGACGGCGTCACCCTCGCCTACCTCGTCGACAGGGATGCGGCCGCCGCCACCCGCGTGCTCGACCGCGCCGCGGATAACCTCGCCGCCCTCGCAGTGCCGCTGGCGGCAGTACTCGCGCCCGCCAGATCCGTCGCCGCGCTCGCGGTACCCAGCACCGGGAGTGTCCGCTCATGAATCTGACCGCCCGCCCCGAACAGCCCTGGCTCGAGCCCGCGGCCTACTGGGCATCGCTGTCCGCTGCGACCGAAAAGCTCGACACTCCGTTCGGCGCGATCTCCCTCGAAGCCCTGTCGTGGAACGCCCACGACATGCTGCGCCGCGCCAACGGGACCACTATTCGCGTCGCCTCCAAGTCGGTGCGGGTGCGCGGCGTCATGGACGCGGTTCTCGCCCTACCCGGTTATGCGGGAGTGCTCGCGTACACCCTCGCCGAAGCGCTCTGGCTCGCCGAAACGATCGACGATGTCGTCGTGGCATACCCCACCGTCGACATTGCCTCGATGGCCACCCTCGCCCGCTCACCCGAGCTGGCTCGACGGATCACGCTCATGGTCGACTCCGTGACCCTGCTTGATGTCGTCGACTCCGTGCTCCCGGCGGGCAAGCGCGAAACGATCAGGATCGCCCTCGAATTGGACGCGTCGTGGCGGTCTCGGGTGCTCGGCCACATCGGCGTATACCGGTCTCCCATGCACACCGTCGCGCAGGCGACAACGCTCGGCGCCGCGATTGTCGCGAGGCCCGGCTTCATGTTGGTCGGCATGATGGCCTACGAGGCGCAAATCGCCGGGGTCATCAACCGACCTACCGGTAAGCCGATGCGTGCCCGCGCCGTGGACTACGTGCAGCAACAGTCCACGACCGAGCTGCGCGAGCGTCGCGGGGCAGTCGTTGCCGCGCTGCGCAATCTCACCGAACTCGAGTTCGTCAACGGCGGCGGCACCGGGTCACTCGAGCGCACCGCTGCCGATCCATCCGTCACCGAAATCGGTGCGGGAAGCGGGTTATTTGGCCCGCACCTCTTCGACGGGTACAGCCACTTCCAGCCGGCACCGGCCGCGGCATTCTCACTCTCTGTCGTGCGCAAACCCACCGCGGAGATCGCGACTCTCCTCGGTGGCGGCTGGATCGCATCCGGCCCGCCCGCCGCCGACCGGATGCCGCAGCTCGCCTGGCCCACCGGGCTCAGCTATCTGGCGCGGGAGGCGGCCGGCGAAGTGCAGTCACCCGTGCGCGGTCCCGCGGCGGCAGCGCTGCGGGTGGGCGACCGGGTCTGGCTGCGCCACACCAAGGCCGGCGAGCTGTCGGAGCACCTTCGGGAGTTTGCGATGGTCGACGGTGGAGTAATCGTCGACACCATGAAGACCTATCGGGGCGAGGGAAAGGCCTTTTTGTGACGGTAGTACGTTCAGCATTCGAGGCAAGAGACGTGCTGCGCCCGGGCGGGAAGTGGCGCAACTGGGGTCGATCCCAGTCGGCGCATCCCGCCTACATCGCGCGCGCAACATCGGTGGCTGATGTCGTCGAGACGCTCGCGTTCGCCCGCGATCGAGGGTTGCCGGTCAAGCCGATCGGGGCGGGGCATAGCTTCACGGCGATTGCCGCGACTGACGGAGTGCAGCTCGACATCGCCGCGATCGACGGGGTGCTGGCCGTCGACGGCGATCTGGTCACCCTCGGAGCCGGCACTCACCTCTACCAGCTGCCGGCGCTGCTCGGAGCGAATGGCTTGGCCCTCACGAACATGGGCGACATCGACCGGCAGACGATCGCCGGTGCAGTATCCACCGGCACTCATGGCACCGGCGCTCGGTTTGGGGGCATCGCCACGCAGATCGTCGCCATGACACTCGTGACGGCTGATGGCACCATCCTGCGAATCGGCCCGACCGAGAATGCCGACCTGCTGCCCGCCGCGCGCGTGGGGCTCGGTGCCCTCGGGGTCCTCATCGACGTGACGCTGCGCTGCGTGCCGGAGTTTGTGCTGCACGCCGTCGAGACCCCCGAGCCGTTGGAGGCCGTACTTGACGAATGGATGACGCGAGCCGCCGCCGTTGATCACTTCGAGTTCTACTGGTTTGCGCACACCACCTCAGCTCTCACCAAGACAAACACCCGGATGCCCGCCGGCACCCCTACCCGCCGGCAGAACCGCCTCGCCGCGTGGGTCGATGACGAACTGCTGCCCAACGGGCTCTATCCGCTGATCTGCGAGCTTGGCATCCTTGCTCCGGCACTGACGCCGCCGCTGAATCGGCTGTCGGAGAAAGCGGTCGCCGCCCGCGAAGTCACTGACGGCTGGCACGCGGTGTTCACGTCGCCGCGCCGGGTACGCTTCCGGGAGATGGAGTACGCGCTTCCGGTCGAAAACGTCCCGGCAGCTTTCCGTGCGGTGCGCGCGCTGATCGAGGCGAAGAACTGGCGAATATCGTTTCCGCTCGAAGTGCGCGTCTCCGCCGCCGACGACAATTGGCTGTCGACCGCCCATGGTCGTCCGACCGGCTACATCGCCGTGCACCGCTACTACCGCGAAAACCCGACCGAGTATTTCCGTGAGATTGAGGCCATCATGCGCGACCACGACGGCCGCCCGCACTGGGGCAAGATGCACGGCCGCCGGGCCGCCGACCTGCGCCCCGCCTACCCGCGCTTCGATGACTTCCTCGCCGTGCGGGATCGCCTCGACCCCGATCGCCGGTTTGCTAACGAATACCTCACCACGGTGCTCGGCCGATGAGCGCGGGCGAGCGCGGTTCGGGCCGCGGTTCCGACTTCGGGCCGGGTCGCGCCTCGGGCGGCTCTTCCGGCCGCGGTTCCGGCAGCTCCGCCGACCGCACCGGCCGCGGTTCCGGCGCCTCCGCTGACCGCACCGCCGAGTGGCTGCACGACCCCAGAACCCTCGCGGCGCTGATGCCCGACGGCTTCACGATGGGGGTCGCGACAGCCGCTTTTCAGGTCGAGGGAGCGATCCGCGAGGGCGGCCGGATGCCCTCCACCTGGGACACCTTCATGGCCCAGCCCGGGCGGATACTCGACGGCTCAGACGCCTCCGTCGCCGCCGACCACTACCACCGTTACCCCGAAGACGTCGCCCTCATGAAAGAGCTCGGGGTCGACTCCTACCGTTTCTCGCTGGCCTGGCCGCGCGTGCAACCCGGCGGCACCGGCGGCGCGAACCGCGCGGGCATCGACTTCTACGACCGGCTCATCGACGCGCTACTTGCGGCCGGAATCGCGCCGGTGGCGACCCTCTTTCACTGGGACACGCCCGAGCCCCTGCAACACAAGGGAGGCTGGATGACGCGCGACACGGCCTCCCGCTTCGCCGACTATGCCGTGCTCGCCGGCGAGTCGTTCGGTGACCGCATTGACAAGTGGATCACCCTCAACGAGCCAGCCACCGTCACGCTCAACGGCTACGCCCTCGGCGTGCACGCGCCAGGCGCCACGCTGATGTTCGACTCGCTGCTGTCGGTGCACCACCAACTGCTGGGCCACGGGTTGGCGGTGCAGGCGCTGCGCTCGGTCGGGGTGAGTGGCGGCATCGGCATCACCAATGTGCACTCGCCGGTGGAACCCGACAAAGACAATATGAAGACTCGCGGTTACGCGGAAGTCTTCGACATCATCCACAACCGCATTTTCGCCGACCCGGTGCTGCTCGGAAAGTACCCGAAGTTTCCCTTCCTCGCGCGCAATCTCTTTCGGCAGCTTCTCGACGTGGATGAGGCCGACCTCACGACCATCCACCAGCCGCTCGACTTCTACGGCCTGAATTACTACATGCCGACCCGGATCGCCGCCGGCCCGCCCGCCGATGACATCACCCCAGACGGATCGGTGGCCGCCGGGATGTCGCAGCTGCCCTTTCACATCGCCCCCTGGCCGGAATACCCCAGCACCGCATTCGGCTGGCCGGTTGCGCCCGAATACCTCGGCGTCACGCTGCGGGATTACGCGGAGCGTTACGCCGGCCGGTTGCCCCCGATCTACATCACCGAGGGTGGCGGGAGTTTCGACGACGTGGTGGCCGCCGATGGCTCGGTCGACGACGAGGACCGCACGCGTTACCTTGCCGAGCACCTCGCTCAGGCATTCGCCGGCGCTCCCGGCCTCGACCTGCGCGGATACTTCGTCTGGAGCCTGCTCGATAACTGGGAGTGGGCCGCCGGATTCCGCGAGCGCTTCGGCCTCGTCCGGGTCAACTTCGACACCCAGGAGCGCACCCGGAAACGCTCGTATCGCTGGCTGCAGCAGGTCATCCGCTCTCGTTAGCTTTCATCATTCAGGATGTTGTGTGACTGCTGAGTTTTTGGGTATCCCCCGGGACCACAGCTGCCGCATCAGCCTCACCAGCCCCATATTGTCCTGAATGATGAATGGGATTTGGGCAGGAACCGCGCAGGGGTCTCACCTATAGTTCTCCGTATGGAAATCCTTATCGTCATTGGCGTTATCGTCCTGCTGATCGTCATCATCGGTGGCTACCTGTGGTCGACGTACAACGGCCTGGTCACGCTGAATGTGCGCGTCGACGAGGCGTGGAGCGACATCACCGTGCAGCTCAAGCGCCGGGCTGACCTCATCCCGAACCTCATCGAGACGGTCAAGGGCTACGCCGCCCACGAGTCGTCAGTGTTCGAGAACGTCACCAAGGCCAGGGCCGAAACCCTCAGTGTGCAAGGCCCGGCGGATGCCGCTGCCGCCGAGAACCACATGCAGACCGCTCTTAAGTCCATTTTTGCGGTCGCCGAGGCGTACCCCCAGCTGCAGGCCAGCCAGAATTACCTGCAGCTTCAGGGCGAACTGGTCGATACGGAGGACAAGATTCAGGGCGCTCGCCGCTTCTACAACGGCGGCGTTCGCGAGCTCAACACGAAGATCAAGGTGTTTCCGAACACGCTCTTCGTGCGCAACCTTGGCTTCACCGAGCGTGAGTTCTTCGAGGTCGCCGACTCTGCGGCCATCGCGGAGCCGCCACGCGTCCAGTTCTAGTCCCGTCCCGTTCTCGTCGCTTCCACTCCTCGTCGCTTCTACTTCGTCGCTTCCACTTCTTGTCGCTTCCACTGAGCGAAAGTCCGGCGTTCAGGCGCCGGGCTTTCCGGATTAACGGGTAAACCACACCATGTACAGCGCCATAGCCGCCAATAAGCGGAACACCGTCTTCATCATTCTGTTGTTCATCGTCATCATCGGAGCCCTCGGCTTTTTGGCCAGCTCCATCTACCGCGACCCCTCCATCGTGGTCATCACGCTGGTTGTCGCGAGCGGCTACGCGCTGATCCAGTACTTCTTCGCCTCCAGCCAGGCACTCTCACTTTCCGGAGCCCGCGAGATTCAGAAGGCAGACAACCCGCGCCTGTACCGGATCGTGGAGAACCTCGCCATCACCACCGGCATGCCCATGCCCAAGGTCTACATCGTCGATGACCCCGCACCGAACGCCTTCGCCACCGGGCGCGATCCTCAGCACGCCGTCGTCGCGGCAACCACCGGAATTCTCGACCTGCTCGACGATCGCGAACTCGAGGGAGTCATGGCTCACGAGCTCGGGCACGTGCGCAACTACGACATCCGGGTGTCGATGATCGTCTTCGGTCTGGTCGTCGCGATCGGCTTTATTTCGGATATGTTCCTGCGCTTTTCGTTCTTCGGCGGGCGCAGCAACAACAACAACAACGGCGGCGGTGGCAACCCGGTGATCCTCATCCTCGGTCTCGTCGCCATGCTCATCGCACCGCTGGTGGCCGCCGCGGTACAGGCCGCCATCTCTCGCCAGCGCGAGTACCTCGCCGATGCGACGGGGGCGCTCACGACGCGTGATCCCGAAGGGCTCGCCGAGGCACTGCAGAAGCTCGGCCAGTACGGTCGCCCGATGATTAAACAGAATTCGACGATGGCGCATATGTGGATCGCCGACCCGACCAAGCCCGGCATCATGAGCCGCTTGTTCAGCACCCACCCGCCGATCGCGGATCGCGTGGCGCGCCTCGAGGCCAGCGGCGGTAAGTTCTGACGTTGTCGGCTGCGCCGCGTTAGTGATCGGCCGGCGTGAGCAGCCGGGCCGGGGCGAGGGGCCGCGTTAGTTGTTCGGCAACTCCTGAGTTACCGACTTCCGCCCCGATCCGTCACATCGGATTGGGCCAAAGTCCGCGAGTCAGCGAAGAGTGGTCAGCTAGGCCGACTCGGGGGCCGAATCCTCAGCATCCGGGGCCTCGGCGGGGCTCCACGTCAGTAGCGGCACCCCGAGTTCGACCGCGAGCGCGTCGGCGAGATCGCCACGAGCGACCACCTCGATGCCTCCCATGCCCTGCCAGGCCGCGGTGTTGCGCAGCAGCTCGGCGATGCGCGGTTCGAGCCCGTCCGCCAAGTGCCCTTCGCGCCAGGCTGACTGCACCCGCAGCACACCGTTCTGACGGTCGGTTTTGAGGTCGATGCGCCCGACGAGCGCTTCGTCGATCAGCACGGGCAAGGTGTAGTACCCAAAGCGGCGCTTCGGCGCGGGGGTGTAAATCTCGATGCGGTAATGAAAACCAAACATACGCAGTGCGCGAGCGCGTTCCCAGACGATCGGGTCGAATGGTGACAGCAGCGCTGCGGTCTCAATCTTGCGCGGGATGCGGGCTGTCGTGTGCAGATACGCCGGCACATCCCAGCCCGGCACGGACACCGGCGCGAGGTCGCCCGAGTCGACGAGGTCGCGAATGGCGAGTTTCGTTTCGGCCTGCGGAAGTCTCCAGTAGTCGGCGATGTCTCGCACGCTGCCGATGCCGAGCGCGACCGAGCCGAGCCGCACGAGCTCCCTCATCGCGTCATCCTCGGGGATGTCGTGGCCCAATACCCGCGCGGGCAGTCGCCGATGCGCCAGGTCGTACAGTCGCTCGAAGCGGTTGCGGCCGGCGACGGCTACCTCCCCGCGAAAAAACAGCACCTCGAGACCCCGTTTGACGTCCGACCAGCCCCACCACGGCCCGTTGCGCTTGTTCGACTCGTGCTCGATGGCGCTCGCCGGAAGGGGCCCCTTTTCGGCCAGTTCGGCCAGGAGAAAATCGATCATCTTTTGGTTGGACCGCGCCCAGGTCTTCGTGCGGCCGGTGCCGGCGCGCTCGCGCTGCTGGAACCAACCCCACAACGGCCACGAGTCGACCGGGATCAGGGCGGCCTGGTGCGCCCAGTATTCGACGTACGGGGCATTCTTGGTGAAGGTCAGCGCGTCGAGAGCTGTTTTGTCGTAGCTGCCGAGCCGGGCAAAAACGGGTAAATAGTGGCTGCGCTCGAACACGTTCACCGAGTCGAGCTGCAGCACGGCGAGCCGCTGCATGAGCAGGTTGAGTTGGCGAGTTCCGGGCGCGGTGGACGGTGCAGCGGTCGGGGAGGCAGGTGCCGAGGCGGCAGCGGTTGGCCCGGCGGTGGGGGCCGAGGCGGCAGCGGTTGGCCCGGCGGTGGGCCGCCCGAAGCCCTGCGCGGCGAGGGCGATCCGTCGTGCTTGCGCTGCCGTAAATGACTCGACCATAGAGCAATGACACTAGCGCCGGCTACCGGGACCGGCCACCCGGCGCCGCCCAACCTGGCCGGTCGGGAGCCCCCACCGGTCGCGCCCGGCCGAGCACGCCCGCGCCGCGCGCGCTGCTACGGAGTCGCCTCGGCGAGCTCGAGCACATCCACGACGCTGTCGAGAATGTGGTCGTGCGGATGCGCCTCGAGAGCCGCCCGGTCGAGCTTGCCGGTCAACACCCCGACGGCAATCACGCCGGCACTGCGGGCGGCGAGCAGGTCGACGATGGTATCTCCAGCGGCGAGCACCGCGCGCACGTCGGTGACGCCGAGCTTCTCCATGGCGTGATGGATGAGGTACGGAGCCGGTCGGCCGCTCCTGACGTCGGAGGTCGTGACGACGGCATCCAGAAGGTCGCCGTCGCCGATCTTCCAACCGAGGGCCGCCAACAGGGGCCCGGCCACCTCGTCAGAAAAGCCGGTGGTCAACGCCACCTTGATGCCGCGTTGGCGTAGCGCCCGAAGGGCGTCTTCGACACCGGGCAGCGCCAGCGGCGGACGGTCGCAGTACGCGTCCGCCAGGATCCCACGGAATCGTTCGAAGCTGTGCGCCACCGAGTCGTGCTCCGGCTCTACACCACCCAACCGCATCAGGGCGGTGATGGCCGCGACCTTGTCGGTGCCCATCCAGAGCTGCAGGTCTGAGTCGGCCACTGTCGCGCCGGTCTCGGCGACGGCATCCCGAAGCGCCTCATAGACGGCGCCGTGGTCATCGATTGTCGTTCCCGCCATGTCGAACGCGACCATCTCAATCATCTGCAATGCTCCTTCGCCTGACCGTGCCGGTTACTGTTCGACGATATCCGCTGTGCGCCGACTCCAGCGGCTGCGGGCCGACCCCGAAGTGAAATGTGCGCCAACAGTGCGCGAACGGGCCTGCGGCATCCCGATTCGGCATTGACCGCGGCCCAGATCCCCAGCACACTCGATGACCATGACAGCAATTGCGGGATGCGACGTGCTGGTGGTGGGCGCCGGAATCGTCGGTCTCGCCCATGCCGCAGCGGCCGTAGACCGCGGCCTGTCTGTCGTGGTCATCGACAGGGATGCCCGGGCGGTGGGAGCCTCCGTTCGCAACTTCGGCCACGCCTGTGTGACCGCACAGACCGGGGAGCTGCTCGAACTGGCCCAGGTGGCCCGGGAGCGTTGGCTCGCCCACAGCCGGGATGCCGGATTCTTCTGCATCGAGTCGGGAGCGCTCGCCGTGGCGCAGAGCCCCGCGGAGCTAGCCGTTCTCGAAGAGTTTTCGGCCGCGCGCGAGCCGGGAGAGGTTCGGCTGCTGTCGGCAGCGGAACTGCGCGCCGCCGTCGACGCCATCGCCGGCCCGGCCGTTGTCGGGGCTGCGCTACTGCGCGATGATCTCCGCGTCGACCCGCGCGAGGCCGTCGGGAGCCTTGCCGCGCGCCTCGCCGAGCGCGGGGTGACATTCCTGTGGCGCACCGCCTACCTGGGGGCGGCAAACGGCGCCGTCGACACCTCGCGCGGCGTCATTGCCGCCGCGCGCGTTATTGTCTGTGTCGGCCACGATCTGGACTACCTCTACCCGACGCTGGCTGATCGACAGGAGGTGCAGCGCTGCGGCCTGCAGATGGCGCTCGTGCGCCCCACGCACCCCGTGCGGTTGGCCCCCGCCGTGCTGACCGGCACCTCGATGTTGCGCTATCCAGCATTCACCGCCACCGCTGCGGCCGCCGCGCTGCGTGCCGCCATCGCGGAAACCGACCCTGGGCTGCTCGCGATCGGCGCAAACGTCATGTTCACCCAGCGCCCGGATGGCACGATCATCGCCGGTGACAGTCACGGTTACGACCTGACGCTGAGTCCGTTTCTCGCCGAAAGCACCTGGGATGTGCTGCTTGATCGCATCCAACGGGTGCTCGCCGGGCGGCGGCTTGAGGTCGTTGAACGCTGGCAGGGCGTGTATGCGTCGAGCCCGCTGCATCCCTACCTGGTGGCAGAAGCGCAACCGGGAGTGACCGCCGTGGCCATTACCTCAGGGGTCGGCATGACGATTTCGTTCGGCGTTGCCGCCGCGGTGATCGCAGCCCTCTGACCGCCCCCGCCGCGCTCGCGCCAACTGGACGAGTGGCGTTTGTCTCGTGTTTACCAACCGGGCGCCTGCCGGTCAGAGTGCGGCGAGAAGCTTCGACGGTCGAGCCCGGGTACCCCAGCGCACCCCACAGCGTGCGCGCCCGCGACTCGACAGTTGGAGGAAATCTCTTGATCACCAAGCGTCATCTCGCCGGGGTGGCTCTCATCGCCACCGTGGCGATCTCGCTCACCGCCTGCGCCTCTGGCTCCGCCTCCTCGACGGACGCCAAGACCGCCACCAGCGCTGCCGCCTTCGGGGGCCTCGACGCTCTCGTGACCGCCGCCAACGCCGAGGGCCAGCTCAACGTCATCACTCTCCCCCCGTCGTGGGCGAACTACGGCGCGATCATCTCCGGCTTCGAGAAGAAGTACCCGAAGATCAAGATCAACTCGGCTAACCCCGACGGCTCCAGCGCCGACGAGATCTCCGCTGCCGAAGCACAGCAGGGCCAGGACACCGCTCCCGACGTCTTCGACCTCGGCACCGCAGTGCTGCAGGCTCACCTCGACATGGTCGCGCCGTACAAGGTCGCGAACTGGGCCGACATCCCCGCCGACTACAAGGATGCCGCGGGCAAGTGGTACTACGACTACACCGGCCTGATGTCGGTCGGCTACGACAGCAGCGTCATTAAGACGGCGCCGAAGTCGATGGATGACCTGCTCGGCGCCGGCTACAAGGGCAAGGTCGCGATCAAGGGCAACCCGACGCAGGCCAACGAGGCTGCAAGCGCCGTCTATATGGCAGCACTGCAGAATGGCGGCTCGGCCGACAACATCCAGCCGGGTGTCGACTTCTTCCAGAAGCTGAAGAAGGCCGGAAACTTCCTGGCCGTCGTTCCCTCGCAGGCGACCGTGGTTTCCGGTGAGACCCCCGTGGTCATCCAGTGGAGCTACAACAACCTGGCATGGGGTACAGCCGGCGGCACGACCGGAAACCCGAACTACAAGACGGTCGTGCTTCCCGGCTCAGCGCTCGGAAGCTACTACAATCAGGCCATCAACGCCGACGCTCCGCACCCGGCCGCCGCGCGCCTGTGGCAGGAGTACCTGTACACCCCGGAGGTCCAGAACCTGTTCCTCGCCTCGGGTGCGTACCCGGCGACGCTGGCAGCGATGATCACCAACAAGACGATCGACCAGAAGGTCTTGGACACCGTCGGCAAGGCTCCGGCCGAATTCGTTCAGCTGACCGCGCCGCAGGCCACCACCGCAGCCAAGGTGCTGACCGCCAAGTGGGCCGCGGCGATCGGCTAATACGCACACCATGACGACTGTCGCCGCATCCTCAGCGCCAGCCGCCACGAAAAGCGACGCCGGGCCTACATCGTCCCGGCGTCGCACGGTGGCGTGGCTGGGCCTTCTGCCGTTCGCGGCTTACGTCATTCTTTTTCTCGCGATCCCCGCCGTCTTGGCGGTCGGCAGCGGGTTCTTCACCAAGGAGGGTGTCTTCACCCTCGCGAATCTGGCAGCCCTCGCTAACCCCGAGATTCAGGCACAGTTCTTCGCCTCCTTCTGGGTGTCAGCTCTCACCGCCGTCATCGGAGCCGTACTTGGCGCCGTCATCTGTTTCGCCCTCCTCGGCACGAAACCGGATGGCGCGCTGCGTAGCGTCGTCGACTCGGCCAGCAGCGTGCTCGCCCAGTTCGGTGGCGTGATGCTCGCTTTCGCTTTTATCGCCACAATCGGCACACAGGGCCTTATCACAAAATCGCTCGTCCAAGCCGGGTTCACCGAGAATATTTTCAATTCGTTCGGCGGCAACGGCACGCTTTTGTATCAAATCCCCGGCCTCGTGCCCCCCTACCTCTACTTTCAGGTGCCGCTGATGGTGCTGACCTTCATGCCTGCCATGGAGGGGCTCAAAACGACCTGGGGCGAGGCCAATGCGATGCTTGGCGGCACGCGCTTCACCTACTGGACCAGAATCGCCATGCCGATCCTGGCCCCCGCATTTTTTGGCAGCCTGATCCTGCTGTTCGCTAATGCGTTCTCGTCGTACGCGACCGCGGCGGCACTCATCTCGCAGGGCGGCATCATCCCGCTCGCGATCAAACAGCAGCTCACCAGTGAGACCGTCGTCGGGGTCGCCAACGTGGCGGGCGTGCTGGCGCTGGGCATGGTCATCGTCATGGTCATCCTGATGACCGCCTATGCGATGCTGCAGGGCCGAGCGTCACGGTGGCGCCAATGAGCGGGCGGGCAAGCGTGGCGCCAATGAGCCCGCAGCTCAGCGCAGTGAGCGCGCAGCCCAGCGCGGCGCGCGCGCGCCGGCAGCAATCCCCGCGGTTCGGGGCGGAACCCAGCCCGGCTGCTCGCCGGATTATCCTCACGGTTGCCGCAGTCATTTTCCTCATCCCGATCGTCGCCATGGTCGAGTTTTCACTGCGCGTCGGGCAACCGGTCAACGGCGTTCAGGGTTACGGCGTCGCCCATTATTTCGCGGTCTTTGATCCCGCGAACGGCTCCATGTACCGCACGCTTTTTCAGGGCATCGGCAACTCGCTCACCATCTGCGCCATCACCGTGCTCATCGTGCTCGTTCTACTGCTGCCGACGATGCTGCTGGTCGAGCTGAAGTTTCCACGGTTGCGTCGAGTGCTGGAGTTCATCTGCATCATCCCGATCACCATTCCGTCGATCGTGCTCGTCGTCGGGTTCGTGCCGGTATACCACACGGTGGTTCGCGTCTTTGGGAGCGCCCCGTGGACCCTCGCCTTCGCCGTCGGCATCATCGTGTTGCCCTACGCCTACCGGCCGATCGCGGCCAATATGGCGGCGCTCGATCTCGTCGTGCTGAGCGAAGCCAGTCGCTCACTCGGTGCTGGCTGGGCCGACGTGTTTCGGCTCATCTTGCTGCCCAATCTGCGGCGCGGCATCTTTTCGGCCTGTTTTATCACCATCGCCGTGGTGTTGGGGGAGTACACGATCGCCTCGTTCCTCAGCCGAAATGTCTTCCAGACGTCTCTGGTGCTACTGAAGAGCACCGACCCCTATGTCGCGGTGATTTTCGCCGTGCTCGCCCTGATCTTCGGATTCGTTCTGCTTCTCATCATCGGACGGCTCGGTTCCGCCGGGCGCAACAGGAAAGCATCACTATGAGCCTCGTGGAAACCTCCCCGATCCGCATCACCGCGCCGGGCGCCGCCGTGGAGCTGGTCGGCGTCGTGAAGGATTACGGCAGCCAGCGTGCTCTCAGCGGCGTTGACCTTTCCGTCAAGCCGGGAGAGTTCATCGCGCTGCTCGGCCCCTCCGGCTGCGGTAAAACCACCGCGCTGCGCGCCCTTGCCGGGCTCGAGCAGGTCACCGAAGGACACATCCTGATCGACGGCACGGACGTCGTGAACGTGCCGGCCAACAGGCGTGACATCGGGATGGTCTTCCAGTCTTACTCGTTGTTCCCGCACATGACGGCCAGAGAAAACGTCGAATTCGGGCTCCGGATGCGCAAGGTAGCCACCGCCGAACGCCAGCGTCGCGCACAGGAAACGTTGGCCCTAGTCGGGCTGGAGAATCTCGCGGGGCGCTACGCCCATCAGCTCTCCGGCGGACAGCAACAACGCGTCGCCCTTGCCAGGGCGCTGGTCACCCGGCCACGGGTGCTGCTGCTGGACGAGCCGCTTTCGGCGCTCGACGCCAAGGTGCGCGTGCAGCTTCGGGAAGAGATCCGCCGCATTCAGACCGACCTCAAAATCACCACCCTGTTCGTGACCCACGATCAGGAGGAAGCGCTCGCGGTCGCCGACCGGGTCGCCGTCATGCGCGACGGCAATATTGAGCAGATCGGCACGCCGGAAGAGCTCTACACCGCGCCGAACTCGGCGTTCGTCGCCAACTTCGTCGGGCTGAGCAACCAGATCCGCGCCGACGTCGATGGCAACCTCGCCACCGTGCTCGGCAAGCGGCTCACCCTGATCAACGGTCCGCACCCCGACGGCCCCGTGATCGCCTTCGTGCGCCCGGAAGACCTGGTGATCGCAAAGGAGGGAATTGCCGCGACGGTGTTGACCTCGAGCTTCCTCGGATCCCTGCGCCGCACCCAGCTTCGGCTCGCCGATGACTCGATCATTTTCGTCCAGCACGATGTCTCCGACCAGTTCCAGCCCGGCGCTGGCGTGTACCTGAAGCTGAAAAGCAAGTCGGTCTTGGTCGGTCCGCGTTGACCCCGGCTACCCAGCCAAAGTCAAGCCATGCCGCTTTCGGCATACACGCCGGAGGGGCAACCTAGACTTGCCGAGTGGCACTAGGTCGAGAGAAGAAGTCCGTCGCCCGCACGGGCGCAGGTAACGCCGACGAGGCGGTTGCGCCCGCGCTGCGGATCGCCGGCGCCTACTCCTGGCGCATCCTGCTCGTGGTGGCGGTCATCGCGGTTCTGGTCTTCCTGGTCAGCACGCTCAGAGAGATCATCGTGCCCTTCATGGTCGCGGTTCTGGTCGCCGCGCTGCTCGTGCCACTAGTGCAGTTTCTGCAGCGGCACCGCTGGCCCAAATGGCTGGCCGTCGCATTGGCGATGCTCGGAACCATTGCGATCGTGGCCGGGCTGATCTTCGTGATCGTCTCCCAGGTGCGCAGCGGCTACCCCGACCTGAAGCTTCGGTCGATTAGGGCCTACGACGACTTCACCGTCTTCCTCGCCGCCTCGCCGCTGCACCTCGGTGACGCGCAGATTCAGACCTATATTGACCAGACGCTGGCCGCCTTCCAGAAAGACGGGCGCTCGCTCATCTCGGGTGCGCTCTCGTTCGGCACGACGGCCGGTCACGTTTTCGCCGGCGTGCTGCTGGCCACCTTCGCCACCCTGTTCATCCTCATCGACGGCACGGGCATCTGGGCCTGGATCGTGCGACTCTTCCCCCGAAATTCGCGCAGGGCACTCGATGGCTCCGGTCGCGCCGGTTGGGCCACCCTCACGAAATTCGTGCGGGTGCAGATTTTTGTCGCCTTTGTGGATGCCGTGGGCATCGGGCTAGGCGCCTGGATTTTGGGCCTCGTCTTTGGTGGCTTCCCGCTGGTGGTCCCGATCGCGATCATCGTGTTCCTCGGTTCCTTCATCCCCATCCTCGGTGCCGTCGTCACCGGAACACTGGCCGTCTTCGTGGCTCTGGTCTACCTCGGCCCGGTGCCCGCGCTGATCATGGTCGGTGTCGTGATTGCCGTGCACCAGCTCGAGGGGCACGTTCTGCAGCCCTTCATCATGGGAACCGCCGTGCGCGTGCATCCGCTGGCCGTGGTTTTTTCGGTCGCAGCCGGCTCGTTCATCGCGGGAATCCCCGGCGCCCTGTTCGCGGTGCCGATCATCGCCGTGCTCAATGTCATGGTGAACTACATTGCCGGCAACGACTGGCGCACCCCGGCGCCCGATCGGCCGCGCCCCAAGGCTAAGGACGTTTTGCCGCATGCCTGAAACCGCCCTCGCCGGCCCGACGTTGGCAGAGTTCCACGAAGCGCATGAACGCATTGCGAACGCCATCAGCCTGACCCCGATGGAGAGTTCGCGCTACCTCTCCGAGATTCTCGGCTCGGCCGTTTTTCTCAAGTGCGAGAACCTGCAGCGCACCGGCTCCTACAAGATCCGGGGTGCCTCGAACCGACTCGCGCGCCTGACCGAGGAAGAAAAGTCGCGCGGGGTGGTGGCAGCATCGGCCGGCAATCACGCGCAGGGGGTTGCCCTCGCGGCACGCACCCTCGGCATTAAGGCCACCATCTTCATGCCAGTGGGGGTGCCACTGCCCAAGCTGCAGGCGACCAGGGATTACGGCGCAGAGGTGGTGCTGCGCGGCCACACCGTCGACGAGCCGCTGCGTGCAGCGGCCGAATTCGCCCGCACGACGGGCGCAGTTTTTATTCATCCCTTCGATCACGCGGATGTCGTGGCCGGCCAGGGCACGGTCGGCCTGGAGATCCTCGACCAGCGCCCCGATGTCGACACCGTCATCGTGCCGATCGGCGGGGGCGGCCTGATTTCGGGGGTCGCCAGCGCCATCAAGCAGCGCGCGGCGCTGGATGGCCGCACGGTTCGCATCATCGGGGTGCAGGCGCAGAATGCCTCGGCATACCCCGTTTCGCTCGAAAAGGGCGAGCCGACGAAAATCACGATCCTTCCCACGATCGCGGACGGCATCGCGGTCTCCCGACCCGGCGACCTCAACTTCGAGATTGTCAAGCGGTATGTCGACGAGGTTGTCACCGTTACGGAGGACGAGATGGCGCAGGCGCTGCTCGTGCTGCTTGAGCGGGCCAAACTCGTGGTCGAACCGGCGGGGGCCGTCGGGGTCGCCGCCATACTGTCCGGCCGGGTGAAGGCCAGCGGCAACACGGTGGTGATTCTCAGCGGGGGCAATATCGACCCGCTGATGATGGAGCGGGTGATCAGCCACGGGTTAGCGGCGTCGGAGCGCTACCTCAAGCTGCGCATCCCGCTGCCGGACCGCCCCGGCCAGCTGGCTCGGGTGTCTACCCTCGTTGCCGAGAGCAATGCCAACGTCGTCGAGGTCTTGCACACGCGGCATGGAAACGGCCTGCAAATCAGTCAGGTCGAGCTGGAGCTGCACATCGAGACGCGTGGCCCCGAGCATGCCGAAGTAGTAATCGCCCGGCTGCGCGACGAGGGTTACGAGCCGCGCCTGGTCTTCTAGCCCGCGGCCATCCCGCTCGCGCGTTCACATCCGGCCGGCCCAGAGCGCTCAGGCCACGGCAGGCAATCGAGCCGAAGCGTAGTGGTTTGGAATATATTGGTCAATGCTCAGGCTTTCGCCGGGTGGGGAGCATGCCATATTGCTATTCTCGAGGAGCTCGATCACCAGCGCCATGTGCGGGAAACCTGGTCGGGTGGCGTTTTCACATCCGCAAATTTTGGGTCTCAGCTCGCGACTGCGAGTAACGTAACCATTCCCGGCGGTTGTCGTATTCGTTGGTCGGATTGCCGGCAGGGAGCATAGGGCCACATGAACAATCTCGGGTCGCGGCTCAAGGGCTACAGGCTTCAGTCGGGAATGACCCTTCGCGAGCTTGCTCGCCAAGTCAATGTCTCGCCGTCGTTTGTTTCGCAAATTGAAAACGGCAAGTCGCAGCCGTCTGTGGCAACGCTTTACGCCTTCGCGCAGCTGCTCCATGTCTCTGTGGATCATTTGTTCGGACGCAACGTCGAAGACGGGCCGTCCGCATGGGCGCCTGGCGAGCTCCAGTCCAGTGCAGTCAGCGAGGGTAAGAACCCGTCGTCGGTATGGATGCCGTCCGAACACGCAAACCGGATTTCCGTCGTGCACCCCGCTCATCGGTCGCGCCTCGATATGGCCGCCGGCGTTGTTTGGGAACGCCTCGCCGCCACCCCAGAGCACGCCGTCAACTTCATGAAGATCGTCTACGCGCCCGGCGCGACCTCCACGGACAACGGGGTGATGACTTCCCACGCTGGGTACGAATATGGATATGTTCTCCAGGGCGAGCTCGAGGCCACCATCGGCGACGAAGTGTTCAACCTGCACGCCAGCGAGTCACTCGGTTTTGACTCGTCGATCCCGCACCTCTTCCGCAATCCAGGAACCGAAGACATGCATGGCATCTGGTTCGTGCATGGGAAAGAATCACACGGCGGTCATTAGCTCTCAGCCCCGCACCTGCATGCGGCCCTCTGCCAGCGCAAGAACAGCGTGCTGGCGAAGTTGGAACTTCTGTACCTTGCCAGAAACCGTGCGGGGGAGCTCCGCAACGATGTAGAGAGCCTCTGGATACTTTTGCTTTGCGATTCCGCTCGTTGCGAGATGCTCGGTCAGGTCGGCAAGCGTTAGCGAATCGCTATCGGTGACCACGACCGCACAGGCGCGCTCGCCCATCGTGTCGTCGGGGATGCCGACAATCGCCACATCCTGGATTGCGGAATGACCCATCAGCAGGTCCTCGACCTCTTTGGCCGAGATGTTCTCGCCCCCGCGGACGATTACATCCTTCAGGCGGCCGACAATCGACACATTTCCCGTGGCTGAAATGCTCGCGAGGTCGCCCGTGGAGAACCAGCCATCCGCGGTAAAGGCCGACCGGTTGTCACGCGAGTCGAGGTAGCCGACGAAAAGCTCGGGCCCGCGCACCTCGAGCTCCCCGACGCCGTTGATCGGTGAGGCCAGCCGCGCACTGGCCTCTCCGATGACGTGGCCCTCTGTCTCCAAGCGCACGGGGCCAAGGTCGCCGGGGCGCACGATACACAGTGTTGGCATTTCGGTCGACCCGTAGGTGCGAGCGACGGACGTTCCCATAGCCTCTCGCGCTTTCGCGACCAGGGTGGCCGGAATATCGGCCCCGCCACAGACGAAGGTGTGAAGCGAAGATCGGCTTCCCGCCCGAGCGTAGGCATCTGCCAGGCCGCGCAGAAAAGGGGTCGCAGCCACAGTTGCGGTGCAACCGTCCTGCTCGATTGAGCGAACAGCCGCGTCCGGATCCCAGCGGTCCATGAGCACCACTCTGCCCCCCAACTGCAAAGGCATGAGAACGCCGTATAAGAGCCCCGTGATGTGGGTAAGTGGCGAGGGCATGAAGATGCTGTCTGCTCGCAGCCCGAAGGTGTCGCTGATGGATTGCGCCTCATAGAGCAGCGTTCGATGACTGTGCAACACGCCCTTCGGTCGCCCGGTAGTCCCCGAGGTATACATGAGCATTGCGACATCATCGGGATCCGCGGCGACCGCGGTGAATTCACCCGTGAATGACTCAGCGGGACCCGGCTCGCGGACCGTGAGAACACGTGCATCATGGTCGACTGCGGCAAGAGCTGCGGTGATCATCGTGCGGTAGTCCAGCTCCCGGTACCGGGTCGCGGCGATGACTACCTTGGGCCGGCTGGTCGCGAAAACACCCTGCAGCTCAGTTCCCCGGTAAATGGATGTAACGGGATTGACGATTGCGCCGAGGCCCCACACCGCGTGCATTGCCGCGATGGCTTCCCACCAGTTAGGAAGCTGGAGGGTGACGACGTCCCCCGGCTCGACTCCGGCCGCCCGCAGGCGTGTCTGAAGTGATCCGGCATGTCGGGCGATATCCGCCAGGGTGAGACGCAGATTCTCGTCAACTACGTACACCGCATTGGGCTCGGTGGCGGCAGCACCGGCAAAAACTGTCTGGATTGTTTCGACGAATGCCCCAGCTGAAGGGTATTGATGGGGATGCAACCGGGTTGGCTTAATCACGATCGTGAGTACCGACGGCTTGTCGCGCCTCAACACCGGAGAGGAAGATCGTAAACATCTGATCGGCGACCTCCTCGTGGTTTAGTCTGCCGCCCGGCCGGTACCACTGGTAGGCCCAGTTGCACATTCCGAATAGGGCGAACGTGGCCGTGCGTGGATCCTGCCATGCGATCAGCCCCTCTTGCATCCCCGCGAGAACTGTGTTTTCGACGAGGCTTTCGTAGCGGTCCCGTTTGATGCGTGCCGAAGCCTGCAGCTCAGGAGGCAATTCACGGAAGTATTCGAAAAAGACTCGAACGTGGCCCGGCTTGGAGTGCATGAGAAAAAGTAGGTCACGGAACACACAGTGGAGCATCTCTCGGCTGTCGGCTGCCTCGGACTGGCGGGTCTCAAACAGCGAGAGCAGGCCTTCGATCCATTCGTCATGGATCGCGTAGAGG
>JANXTJ010000064.1 GCA_025352485.1 Salinibacterium sp. | reverse complement strand
CAGGCAGCCTGACCGTCCGCGGCGACCCCCGGGTCACCAGAGTTGGGCGCATCCTGCGCGCGACGAAGATCAATGAGCTGCCCCAGCTCATCAACGTGCTGACCGGGCAGATGAGTTTCGTCGGCCCCCGGCCGCAGATGCAGGTGGACTTCGACATCTATCCCGAGAGGGTGCGGCAGACGATTTACAACGCGCGCCCCGGCGTCACGGGGATCGGGTCGATCGTCTTCCGCGACGAAGAGCTGCTGCTCTCCCAGCCGGGCGTCGATCCCCGAAAGTTTTACGAAGACCAGATCGCGCCATATAAGGGCGCGCTGGAGATGTGGTACCTCGAGCACCGTTCGCCGCTACTCGATCTGCGCCTGCTGCTACTGACGGTGTGGGTGGTGCTGCGCCCGACGTCGCACATCGTCTACCGCAGCCTGCCCGACCTGCCGCCCCGCCCGGACTGGCTGCACGACTGACGCGAGGGCTGGCTTGCCACCCGCACCTGCCCCGGCCGACCGCACAGTTGCGGGGGATACCATGACTGGCATGGACCCGAGACGTGTCAACCGGTGGGCCGCTGTCGTCGGGGTGTTGAGCGCCCTGGTCGCGCTCGCGGTCGCAGAGGCCGTCACTGCCGTGATGGTGCTGCCGGCATCGAGCCCGTTGTTTGCCGTCGGTTCTTTCGTCATCGACATCGTGCCCGGCTGGTTCAAGACCGCCGTCATCGCCGTCTTCGGCACCAACGACAAGCTCGCGCTGCTGGCGGTGCTCGCGCTGGTGGTGGTCGCTGTCGCCGCGATCGTCGGCTGGCTGCAGCTCAGGCGGGCGCCGTGGGGAGTGGTTCTTCTGGTCGCGGTTGGTGCTTTCGCCACCCTGTCGGCATCCACCCGCGCGGATGCCAGCGGATTCTGGGCGTTCCCGTCGCTGATCGGCACGCTCGCCGGCGTGTTCGTGCTGCGGGCGGCGATCGGCAGGCTCAGGGCCTGGGCCGAGGTTTCCATTTCCCCGGTTTCCGTGGCCACCGGTTCAGCGGCCGGCCCGGCGCGGGGCTCCGCCGCGCGTGCCGCCCTGACCCGCCGCCGGTTCTTCATCATGTTCGGCGCGACGGCCGCTGGCGCGCTCGTGGTCGGTCTGGGGGCGCGAGCGATCAACGCGGGGACCGCCGCCGTCAACGCGGTGCGCGAGGCGCTCACGCTGCCGAAAGCCACCATCGCGGAAGTCGCCATTCCGGCGGGGGCGCGGCTCGACATCCCGGGCATCTCGCCGCTCATCACGGCCAACGCCGACTTCTATCGGATCGACACGGCGCTGCAGGTGCCGGTGATCGATGCGTCCAGTTGGAAGCTGAAGATCTTTGGCGAGGTCGAGAACGCATTCGAGATCGGTTTCGCTGAGCTACTCGCGCTGCCGATGACCGAGCGCACCGTCACCCTGATGTGCGTCTCCAATGAAGTCGGTGGCAACCTTGTCGGCACGGCGACCTGGTTGGGCTATCCGATCCGCGAGTTGCTGAAGAAGGCGAACCCGAGGGCCGGCGCCGACATGGTGCTGTCGCGCAGCCAAGACGGTTTCAGCGCATCCACCCCGCTCTCCGCGCTGCTCGAGGAGGATCGTGCGGCGCTACTGGCCGTGGGCATGAACGGCCTGCCGCTGCCGTTGGAGCATGGCTTCCCGGTGCGCATGGTGGTGCCAGGTCTCTACGGATACGTCTCCGCCACCAAGTGGGTGGTTGAGCTGGAGGTCACGCGCTTCGCGGGCCATGCCGCCTACTGGACGCAGCGCGGCTGGTCGGATCACGGCCCGGTCAAGACCTCGTCGCGCATCGACGTGCCCGCCAGCGGGGTCAGAGTGCAGGCAGGCACGGTCGCCGTCGCGGGAGTCGCTTGGGCACAGCATGTCGGCATCGATCGCGTGGAGGTGCGGATCGACGGCGGGCCGTGGCAGCCCACCCGCCTCGCCGACCCGATCTCGGTAGACACCTGGCGGCAGTGGGTGTACCAGTGGGATGCCCAGACCGGCAACCATGTCATCGAAGTGCGGGCGACGGATGCCGCGGGCACGACCCAATCGGAGCGGCGGGTGCCCGTCATTCCGAACGGCTCTGAAGGCTGGCACTCGATCACGGTCAGCGTCGCCTGACCCACGCAGCCACCGTCGCGCCGGAGCGCATAGGCTCTACCGAGTGGCACACCTCCTCGGCGCTGAAGCGCTTCACCTCGAATATCCGACCCGCGTCATCTTCGACAAGGTAACCATCGGCCTCGATGAGGGCGACCGCATCGGGATCGTCGGCCGCAACGGCGATGGCAAGTCCACCCTGCTGCGCATGCTTTCCGGCCGACTGGAACCCGACGAGGGGCGGGTGACCCGCCGCGGTGGCGTCACGATCGCGATGCTCGATCAGTCCGATGAACTCGACGGCACGCGCACGGTGCACCAGACCGTCATCGGCGATATTGATGAGCACGTGTGGGCGGGCGATCCCAACGTTCGCGACGTGATTGCGGGCCTGATCGCCGACATCCCGTGGGAATTCTTCGTTGGTGATCTTTCGGGCGGGCAGCGCCGTCGCGTTGCGCTCGCGGCCCTGCTGATCGGCGACCACGACGTCATCTTCCTCGATGAGCCCACTAACCACCTCGACGTCGAGGGCATCACCTGGCTTGCCGGTCACCTCAAGCGGCGCTGGTCTGCCACCAGCGGCGGGCTCGTCGTCGTGACCCACGATCGGTGGTTCCTCGACGAGATCTGCACAGCCACCTGGGAAGTACACGACCGGCTCATCGAGCCGTTCGAGGGGGGCTATGCCGCCTACATTCTGCAACGGGTCGAACGCGATCAGATGGCCGCGGCATCCGAATCGAAGCGCCAAAACCTGATGCGCAAAGAGCTGGCCTGGCTGCGCCGCGGTGCGCCCGCCCGCAGCACCAAGCCGAAGTTTCGCATCGACGCGGCCAACGAGCTGATCGCAAACGAGCCCCCCGCGCGCGACAGTGTCGCCCTATCGTCGATGGCCATGCAGCGCCTCGGCAAAGACGTGGTCGACCTCGAGAACGTATCGGTCAGCTACGGCGGCGAGGGTGGCACGCCGGTGAAGCAGGTCTTGAAAGATGTCACCTGGCGCATCGCCCCGGGCGAACGCACCGGTGTTCTCGGGGTAAACGGGGCAGGCAAGAGCACCCTGTTGAGCCTGGTCAGCGGCACCCTGTTGCCGACCACCGGACGGGTGAAGCGGGGCAAGACCATCAAGGTGGCCACCCTCACCCAGCAGCTTTTCGAGCTAGAAGACATCTGGAACGATCGGGTCAGCGACGTCATCGCGCGCCAAAAGAGCACCTATGTCACGGGCGGCAAAGAGATGACGCCGAGCCAGATGCTCGAGCGCGTCGGTTTTGCCAGCGCCCAGCTCTCTACCCAGGTGAAAGACCTTTCCGGTGGGCAGAAGCGCCGCCTGCAGTTGCTGCTGATCTTGCTCAGCGAGCCCAATGTGCTCATCCTCGACGAGCCGACCAACGATCTCGACACCGATATGCTCGCGGCCATCGAAGACCTGCTTGACACCTACCCGGGCACCTTGCTGGTGGTCAGCCACGACCGGTATCTGCTTGAGCGGGTCACCGACAACCAGTACGCGCTGCTCGAGGGCCACTTCCGGCACCTGCCGCGCGGCATTGACCAGTATCTCGAGCTACGCAGCGCACAGTTGAACCCTCGTGTCGCGACCGCCAACAGCACTAAGGCCGCACCCAAGCTCGGTGGTGCCGAGTTGCGCAACTCGCAAAAAGAGCACGCAGCCGCCGCCCGCAAGATGGAGAAGATCAGCGCCCAGATCGCTCAGCTGCACGTGGCGATGGCCGGTCACGACCAGTCCGACTACACGGGGCTCGGCGCGCTGTCGACCGAACTCGCCGACCTGCAGAAGCAGCTCGAAACCGTAGAAACCCGGTGGCTCGAGCTCGAGGTTCTGCTGGCCTGACCCTGTCATCATTCAGGACAGTGCGGGGCGGGTGGGGAACAATGGGGGCATCATGAGCCATCAGCACGAGCATCCGGCGGCCACGGGTCAGGGTCGGTTGCGCATCGCGCTCGCCATCACCGCGACGGTCATGGTCACCGAGGTGGTGGGCGCGGCCATGACCGGCAGCCTTGCGCTGCTCGTGGATGCCGCCCACATGTTGACCGACACGGCCGGGCTGGCGATCGCCCTGACCGCGGCCTCGCTTGCGGGGCGGCCGGCCAGCGCGAAACGCACCTTCGGTTTCGCGCGCGCCGAGGTGCTGGGCGCCACCGCACAGGCCGCGATCCTGCTTGCGGTGGGGATCTTCGTGCTCGTGGAGGCCGTGCGTCGGCTGTTCGCGCCGCCCGAGATTGCCGGCCCGCTCCTCCTGCTTTTCGGCATCATCGGCCTCCTCGGCAATATCGCGTCCATCGCGGTCTTGGCGTCGGGGCGCAAGTCGAATCTCAACCTCAGGGCGGCGTTCCTGGAGGTGGTCAACGACGCGCTCGGCTCCATCGCCGTGATCGCGGCGGCGATCGTCATCGCGGTTACCGGATTCCCGTGGGCGGATGCGCTGGCAGCCCTCGTCATTGGGGTGCTGATTCTGCCGAGGGCGTTCCTGCTCCTTAAGGAAACGACGAGCGTGCTGCTGGAATCCACACCCAAGGGGCTTGACCTCGAGTCGGTGCGCGAGCACATGTTGCGGCTCGACCACGTGCAGGCCATCCACGACCT
>JANXTJ010000012.1 GCA_025352485.1 Salinibacterium sp. | reverse complement strand
GCAGCCGCCGCACCGGCCGCGACCTGTACGCGATCGGGTCCAACCCCGAAGCTGCTGTTCTTTATGGGATGCGCACGAAGTGGCTGGCTCTGATCCCCTTCGTGATCTCGGGAACCCTCGCCGGCCTCGCGGGCGTCATCTACGTGTCGATCTACGCGACGGGTGACTCGAAGGTCGGAACCGGTTTCGAACTCCAGGCCATCGCTGCCGCCGTGGTCGGTGGTGTTGCCGTGGTTGGTGGCTCCGGCCGCATCTGGGGCGTGGCACTCGGCGCGTTCTTCCTGGCAACCCTCACCACGGCCCTGCCCGTGCTGAGCATCCCCAGCCTCTGGCAGCAGGCCGTCGTTGGCGTTCTTATCGTGGGTGCGATCACGCTCGACCGGGTGTTCTTCCTCATCCGGCAGCGACAGGCGAGAAAGGAATTGAGCGCATGAGCGTCGAATTGACCTACCTTCGCCACGATCGACCCGTCTGGCGCCGGCTGCTGCTACGGCCAGAAGCCGTGCTGCTTCTTGCGACGGTCGTCATCATTGTGGCCTCGATCATTGCGGTGCCGCACTATCTGATGCCAAACCCGAACTACACCTTCTCCACGCTGCTGCTGAATGCCGCGCCGATCCTCATATTGCTGCTGCCGCTCACGCTGATCATCATCACTGGCGATATCGACGTGTCGATCGGTTCCGTGCTGGGCATCTCGAGCGCGACCTTCGGGCTCATGTACGCGGCCGGTGTGCCGCTCCTGCTGGCGGCCGTCATCAGTGTGCTGATGGGAGGCGTCATCGGTGCGCTGAATGGCTTCCTGATCACCGTCGTCGGCCTGCCCAGCCTCGCCGTGACGATCGGCACGCTCGCGCTGTTCCGCGGAATTGCCGTCGGCATCCTGGGCACGACCTCGGTGACGGCCTTTCCCGAATCGCTGACCGACTTCGTGCGCTCGACGGTCCCGGGCACGGCAATCCCCTGGCTCATCGTGGTGTTCGCACTCCTGGCGCTCGCCTTCGGCGTTCTGCTGCATTTCACCGCATTCGGACGCGGCGTGTTCGCAATCGGCCAATCGGCCGAGACGGCCGCCTTCTCCGGAGTGGATGTTGCACGCACAAAATTCGTGCTGTTCATCCTCAGCGGTCTCACCGCGGCGCTCGTCGGCGTGCTGTTCACCCTGCAGTATTCCAATGCGATCGGATCAAATGGTGCAGGGTTCGAGCTGCGCGCCGTCACCGCGATCGTGCTGGGCGGCGTCTCGATCTGGGGCGGCACGGGCACGCTGTGGGGCGGCATCATCGGTGGACTCTTCATCGCCACCTTCAACAAGTCCCTCCAAGTTCTCGGGATCGGTGACGACGCGATCTACGTCATTACCGGCACCGCACTCATCGTCTCTGTCGTTATCGCGAGTGTCGCAGCTGCGACCTCCGGGCGCCGCAGGGGAACAACGTCCACTGCATAGGCCGTGGCGAAAACAAACGCAGTATCTAGCACCAGTTCTGCAGTTCCAATGAAAAATCTACGAAAGGGTAAAACAATGAGGTTCAGTGAAAGCATGCGCGGCCGCAAAGGCCGTGTAGTTGGGGCAGCGGTTGCCCTTGCGGTATCCGGCGTCCTTCTCGCAGGTTGCACCGGTGGCACCGGTGGCACCGGTGGCGCTAGCGCAGCTGCGGGCAACTACAACATCGTCGTCATGCCGAAAAGCTTGGGTAACAAGTACTTCGGTGCCTCCGACGCCGGCGCCAAGAAGGCCATCGAAAGCTTCGGCGGCAAGTACACGGAGGCGGGCTCCAACGAGGCCGCTCCGAACTCGCAGTCTCCGTTCATTCAGACCGCTATCCAGAACGGCGCTGGCGCGATCATCCTCGCGGCCAACGACCCCCAGGCGGTCTGTGCCGACCTCAAGTCGGCCCAATCCGCTGGCATCAAGATCGTCACGTTCGACTCCGACACGAACTGCCGCGATGCGTTCATTAACCAGGCAACTGTTGACGGCGTAGCGCAGGGTCTCGTGGACCTCGCTATCAAGAAGTTCGGCAAGAACCCCGCAAACGTCGCGATCGAGTCCGGTGGCCCGAACGCAACAAACCTCAACGCCTGGGTCGATGCGATCAAGTCGAAGATGGCCGCGCAGGCGCCAAACATCAAGATTGTCGATGTCGTCTATGGCAATGACGTTGACGCCGACTCCTACAACGCCGCGAAGGGCGTCATCACGGCTCACCCCGAACTGAATGGCATCATCGCGCCGGATTCTGTGGCCGTGAAGGAGGCCGCGCACTACCTCCAGGACACGCCCAGCCTCAAGGGCAAGATCTGGCTCACCGGCCTTGGCCTCCCGAGCGAGCTGGGCACCTACGTCAAGAATGGTGTGTTCGACCAGTTCGGTCTGTGGGATGTCGGAGCACTCGGCCAGCTCGCCGCATACACGGCGAAAGCACTGATCGACGGCACCATCAAGGGCGTCAAGGGCGAGAAGTTCACCACTCCCCTCGGCGACTTCACCGTTGCGGACAAGGGCGAGATCGTTCTCGGCCCGCTCTTCGTGTTCGATAAGAGCAACGTCGACAACTTCAACTTCTAGTCGACGTGAGTATGGCGGGCCCGTGTCGCTTGGCGGCGCGGGTCCGCTTCATGATGCACCGTATATTCCTCAGGCTCCTCAAAGGACAAGATGGCCACGATTCGAGATGTCGCGCGGCGCGCTGGCGTGTCGGCAGGAACAGTGAGCAACGTCCTCAACCGACCGAGCTACGTTTCCGTCGGGGTGCGGGAGCGGGTGCTCAGCGCAATCGCTGAGCTCGACTTCACTCCGATCACCTCGGCGCGGAAGTTTCGCCCAGGGCGGGAAAGGACGCTGGGCCTTGCGGTCGCTGACCTCGGCAATCCGTTTTTCGTCGACGTGACCCTCGGAGCTGACGCTGAGGCGAAGCTACTCGGCGTTGGCGTCGTGATCGTGCACAACGGACTCGATCGAAACCGCGAAGAACAAAACCTTGACGTGCTCATTCAGCAGCGCGTGCACGGCATCATCATTACGCCGGTCGAGGAGGAGAACTCTCACTTGGAGAAGCTCGCCGCACAGGGCATCCCCATTGTGTATGTCGACCGCATCTCCAGTGACCGCCCGTGCTGTTGGGTGCGCACTGACGACGTTGCTGGCGGGCGGCTCGCCGG
>JANXTJ010000335.1 GCA_025352485.1 Salinibacterium sp. | reverse complement strand
CGTGCCCTCGAGGTCGAAGACCGCAACGACGTCGGATCGTGCCGGCAGGGCGCGGGTTGCCCTCGCCTTCGCGGATGGGCGCTTGCCAAAAGCCCGGGTGAGGGTCGTGACGGCCGGGACGTGCACGTTTTGCCAGTAGTGCTCCCAGTCGATCTCGGTCACGTCGCCGCCTACAACAGGATGGCCGACCTCGAGCAACACCCGGTGCTAGCCGAACTGCTGCGCCGCATCGCCAAGCAGGAGGCCAGGCACGTCGCGTTCTACGCGACCCAAGCCCGCGATCGGCTCGCCAAGAGCAAGAAAGCTCAGGTGCTCGCGCGCTTCGCCCTCAAGAACGCCTGGGGCCCCGTCGGGTCTTCCATCATGGAGCCCACCGAGGTCAACCACGTGATGAAGCACATCTTCTCCGGCGAAGAGGGGTTGCGCGAGATCCGCAAGCTCGACGAGCACATCTCGCGCATGCCCGGCCTCGAGGGTCTCACGATCGTGGAGACCTCGATGAAAAAGTACGGGGTCGTCGCCGGCGCACCACTGGCCGCCTAAAGCGGTTCGAGCGAGCGGCCCGACGCCGGTCCAACCGGGTCAGGCATCAGGCCCTGAGTATTGTCTCAGGCCTTGAGCAGCGCCTCATCAAGAACGCGCTCCAGTGCGGCGGGATCATGCGCGAACCGCCCGAGGAACAGCCCGTCGACGGTGTCCCCCAGCTGCACCAGCAGACCCGGGCCTGCGCTGCCGCCGTAGATCACCCGGGAGTCTTCGAATCCGGGTCGCATGCTCAGCCAGTCCCGCAGTAGCGACGAGACCCCGGCAACGTGCTCGACGCTCGCGGCCCGTTCGGCACCGATGGCCCACTCCGGCTCATACGCGAGGATGAGCGGGCTGTCCACGCCCGGCGCGCCGTCGAGGATCCGCTCCAGCTGGCGAATGCACTGCTGCGCCGCCTGAACCACCGAGCCCGGTTTGGCTTCGCCGATGCACAACACCGGCGCGAGCGAATTTCGCGCCGCGGCGCTCAGCTTCCGCCCGAATACCTCGTCGGTCTCACCAAAGATTCCGCGCCGTTCCGCGTGCCCAATCTCGACCAGGGTGCAGCCGATGCCGTGGAGATCTGCCGCGCTCACCTCACCGGTATACGCGCCGTGGTCCTCCCAGAACACGTCCTGGGCCCCGACCGAGACCGTTGTGTCAGCAAAAATGCCGACCGCCGTGGTCAGCGCCGTGAAGGTGGGAACGACGAAAAGCGCCACGGTGCCAGAGGTGATGGCGTCGTGGCGGCGCGCGAGCATTGCGACCGCCGAACACCATTCGGCGGTCTGTGCGGTGTCGAAGTACATTTTGAGGCTGACGCCCACGATCTCCGGGGCGCTAAACAATGACGTTTTGGCCACGCTATTCGGCCCGGTCACTGTGCACTGCGGTGATCGTGCACCGAGCCCTCGTAGTCGTCGAGAACCGCAACCTTTTCGGCCGAGGCCGAGGTGGCGTCAAAACGGTAGCCGAGCCACTCTCGCGCGAGCCGGCGGGCGAGCTCGATGCCGACGACGCGCTGCCCGAAGGTGAGCACCTGGGCATTGTTGCTCAGAACGGCGCGCTCCACCGAGTAGCTGTCGTGGGCCGTAACGGCGCGAATCCCCCTGACCTTGTTTGCGGCAATCGCCACCCCGAGTCCGGTACCACAGACCAACAACGCACGGTCAGCTAGGCCGGCAGCGACCATCTCGGCCGCGGCGATTGCTACCGTCGGATACGCGGTGTGCGAGGCGGCATCGACCCCAACGTCGATGACAGATTCGACCAAATCGCTGCTCTCGAGGTCGGCCCGCAGAATTTCTTTGTAGGCAAACCCGGCGTCATCGGAGCCGATAACGATTCGAAGTGGAGAATTCATTTGCTTTCCTTCTGTTCGCGGGAGAGAACTTTTGCCACCGCATCAATGGCCAGCGCGAGCGAGACTGCCCCGGGATCGGGGGTTCCCAAACTCCCTGCCGCATGCGGCCGCGCGCGACCGATTTTGGGAATCAGGTCAGACGTCGCGGCGGCGGCGGCATCCGCGATCACGGCGGCGCCGGTCCAAGCGTCGCGCATCGACAGGCCGGCAGCGGAGGCGGCCGTGAGTGAATCCGCAACCGGCGACAGCACGTCAACCATCGTTTTGTCGCCGAGTTGTGCCTTACCGAACGTCTGGATCGACGTGAGCCCCGCCGCAACGCCGGCCGCTACCGATGTCGGCGTGACCGGCAGCTGGTCGCCAACCGTGGCGGCGATGGCGCCTAGAGCGAGCCCCCAGAGCGCGCCGGAGGTGCCGCCAGCACGGTCGGCCCATGCGTCGCCCGCCCAGCGCAGAATGGTTCCGGCGCCAGCTCCGCGCTCGGCCGCCTCCTCTGCTGCCGACAGCGCGGCGGTGGCCCCGCGCTGCATCCCGATGCCGTGATCGCCGTCGCCCGCAATGGAGTCGAGTCGGCCAAACTCGGTGGCGTTGAGGTCAATCATGTCTTTGATCGCGCGAATGCTGGCGAGGGCGATGACCCCAGCGGCCCTCGACTCGGCGCTGCCCTCGACGATTTCGGCAGCGGGCGTCGTGGCGTCGTCCTCATCGCGCAGGCCCCGCCCCTCGCGCAATTCGACTTCGCCGGGCAGATCGGTTATGCCGTGCAGCTCGACGCTGGAGGCCGCCAGCGCACCCTTCCGGTAGGCGGCGCTGTACGCCGATGAATTCCAGGCCGCTTCGAGATCGGGATCGAGCCAGAAGAGGGTCAGCGAAACCCCCGCCATCTGAAAACTGGTCACCAGTTCGCCGACCTCTGGTTCGACCACCGTGACTCCCGCCTCGGCGAGCAGGGAATGCACGCTGTTATAGGTGACGAACAGTTCTTCGTATTTGACCGAGCCAAGACCGTTCAGGATGACGGCAACCCGGGGGCCCTCGACAGGCACTGCGGTATCCCCCGCGATCTCCCCGGCGCTGCCGCCGGCGAGGGGTTGGGGGCGTTCCGCGAGCAGACCGGCCACCAGCAGCTCGGCAAGCCCATGGGCGGTCGGGATGTCCTGTTCATCGATTCCGGGTTCGCCGTGGATGCCCATTCCCACCGCCATTCGACCCACAGGAACGGAGAATAAGGGGGCCGAAGCTCCGGGGAGGGTGCAGCCGCTGAACGCCACGCCAAAGGTGCGGGTGTTGTCATTCGCGCGGTTTGCCACCGCCCAGACCGCGTCGAGGTTTTCCCCGCGCTCGGCGGCCCAGGCTGCCGCGCGGAAGACGGCAAGGTCACCCGCGATGCCACGACGCTTGTGCCGCTCGGCCGGGGAGGCGCTAGAGATGTCATCGGTGACCGCCACGGTGCGGCAGTCGATTCCTTCGGCGATCAGCCGGGCCTGAGCCTGATCGAAGTTGAGAACGTCTCCGGCGTAGTTTCCATAGGCAAACAGGATGCCCGCGCCGGCCGATACCGCTTTGGCAACC
>JANXTJ010000067.1 GCA_025352485.1 Salinibacterium sp. | reverse complement strand
CGTCGTACTTGTCGGCCTGGCGCCACACCGTCTCAGACTGGGGCTCAACGCCCTCTTTGCCATCGAAAACGGCAACGGCACCGTCGAGGATACGGAGGTTGCGCTCCACCTCAACGGTGAAGTCAACGTGCCCTGGCGTGTCAATGATGTTGAGCTGGTGCTTGTCCCAGAAACAGGTCGTCGCGGCCGACGTGATCGTGATGCCGCGTTCCTGCTCCTGCGCCATCCAGTCCATCACGGCGGCGCCGTCGTGGACTTCGCCGATCTTGTGGGTGATTCCCGTGTAAAACAGGATGCGCTCGGTTGTAGTGGTCTTGCCGGCATCGATGTGAGCCATGATGCCGAAGTTGCGGACCTTATTCAGGTCGGTGAGCACGTCCTGTGCCACGGGTTCCTCCGAAAGATTGTGAATGGATGCTGGTCAAGGAACGAGGGAGCCTGCCGAATTTTCGGCCGGCTCCCTCGAAAGAAGCCTTCTACCAGCGGTAGTGCGCGAAAGCCTTGTTGGCGTCTGCCATCTTGTGCGTGTCTTCGCGACGCTTTACAGCGGCACCCAGACCGTTCGAGGCGTCAAGGATCTCGTTGGTGAGACGCTCTGTCATCGTCTTTTCACGGCGGCCCTTGGCGTAGCTGGTGAGCCAGCGCAGCGCGAGGGTGTTCGCGCGGTGCGCCTTGACCTCGACGGGCACCTGGTAGGTGGAGCCACCGACGCGACGCGACTTGACCTCAATGGTGGGGCGCACATTGTCGAGCGCCTTCTTGAGGGTGACGACCGCATCCTGGCCATTCTTGGCGGAAACGCCCTCGAGTGCACCGTAGACAATGCGCTCGGCGAGGCCCTTCTTGCCATTGAGCAGAATCTTGTTGACGAGCTGGCTCACAATGGGAGCGCCGTAGACCGGGTCCGCAACTACGGGACGCTTCGGTGCTGGACCTTTACGTGGCATTACTTCTTGTCCTTTTTGGCTCCGTACAGGCTGCGGGCCTGCTTGCGGTTCTTGACCGCCTGGGTGTCGAGGGCGCCACGAACGATCTTGTAGCGAACGCCGGGGAGGTCTTTCACACGACCGCCGCGAACGAGCACCATGGAGTGCTCCTGCAGGTTGTGGCCTTCACCGGGAATGTAAGCGGTCACCTCGGTGCCGTTGGAGAGCTTGACGCGAGCAACCTTGCGCAGAGCCGAGTTCGGCTTCTTCGGGGTGGTCGTGTAAACACGCGTGCAAACGCCGCGCTGTTGCGGGTTGGACTTCAGGGCGGGAGCCTTGGTCTTGACGACCTTTGGCGAACGGCCCTTTCGCACCAACTGCTGAATGGTGGGCACTAAATAACTCCTTGTTGTTGCTGCACGGTGACAGCGTCTTGATGGTTTTTAGACATCTAACCCGGCATGCTTGGCCCACGTCAGCCATCATTCGATGGCGTGTTTGGGATCAACACAGCTGGATATGCCGTGGGGGCCGTCCGATGGACGAAACCCGGTGGTGTGAAATGCACGCGCGCCTGAGGCGCACGACAAAGCGCACACCTCGAAAACACTAGTCGGCCCGACCCGGTCGGTCAAATGATTGAGCCGGCGGCTTAACTGACTGGGCCGAGGCTCACCGCCGATTCGTCGCTCCGGCGAATCGGATGACCGCGACCGTGGCGCCCGACAGCAGTGCGGCTCCCAGCACGAACGGGCTCAGCGCGAGGTGGCCGGCCGCAAGGATCAGCCAAGCGGCGTCGGACCGGGTGATCGCGTAACCGACAGCACCCACGAGCAGCATGGCCACGAAACTGCCGGCAACCGTGACGAGCACCCCGCTCCAGAGTGTGGTGCGGGTGATCCGCCACAGCGAAAGCCAGGTCACGACGCAGGCGGCGGCCGCGATTGCCGGCCCGAGAAGTGGTCCGGCATCGGGATAGTCGACCGGGTCGCGATCCAGCAGCAGGCTAGTTACCCCCCAAAGCGCGATCACCGCCGCGAGATAGGTGATGGTGGCAAGAACCGGCAGCAGCGCCGGATTCGGCCCCGGCGGCACATTGGTGTGACGAACTGGCTCCGGATCAGACAGCGGTCGTGCCAGCCCGGTCGTGCCCGGCCCGCGTCTCAGCCAGGTCTTTCTCGTAGCTGTCGCTCGCCGCGACATTGCGCAGCTTCACGCGTCGTCCACGGTAGGCGATGCCGGCTCCGGCCCAGATCGAGACCTCGCGAGCGAGCAGGGCCGAGACGATGACGAAAGGATCGCGAAGGGCTACACCGTACATGCTCGCGGCCTCCTGCGGTGTGTGGGCGATGATGCCCTGACCGAGTAGGCCGACTCCGACCGTGCCGAAGTAGACGAACACCGCGAGGGCGAGGCTGCCGAGAATATAGGTCCACCACGCCGCACGGTTGAGGATCAGAACGAGCAGCACGAAGCCGATGATGTAAAACAGCACGGGAATGTAAAAACGAGCATCCGTGAGGAACGTGAAGGATAGACGCCCGTCTCCGATCCGACCGATCATGGCCGTGGCCACGGCGAGGAGGGCGGCAAATGCGACTCCGGACAAGACCGCCAGAAGCGCCCCGATGCCGCGGTTGCCCTTCTTGAGTGGTGCCGACGGGGCGTGGATGTAGACGACGTGTGGGGCGGGAGCGGGCGTTCCTGCTTCCTCGATGGGAACCACGAGGGTTTGCGCGACGGGTGCCGCCATCGGCTCAGCGACGATCGGCTCGTCGACGATTTCGGCGTGAACAATGTCCGCGTCGATGATGTCGTCTTTCGCGCGACGGCCCGACTTCGGCTCTGGTGTTACGGTCTCGTCCGTCATGTCAGGCTCCCTCGTTACAGTCCACCGTTGCCACGGCTGAGCAACACTCTATAGTGACGCCGTTCGACCGAACCCGGCAAGTCCGGCTCGTCCAAGGATCAGCCGTTCGTGGCGCTGGTGGGTGTCGGAGTAGGTGTCGACCCGGGTGTCCCCGCGCCAGCCGTGGACGTCGGGCTGGGGGTCGGCGTAAGGGTTGGGGCGGGTGGCGGGGTCGGCGTGATCGACTCCTTGGTCACCCCGGCGGGCAGCGGGAGCGCATAGATATTGCCCTCGATGGCAGCTACGAAGTTGGCGTCGGTGGCTGAACTGGTCACGCTGAGCTTGCGGACGAACAGGAGGCGGGAGCCGGTCTGCAGGGCTCCGGCGAAAGCCATCACCTGTGCGTAGGGGCCGGAGACCGATACTTTCACCGGAACTGCCACGAGCCCGGTTGACGGATCCGGGGCGGCCGTGGTCGCTGGCGGCGTGGCGCCAGCGGCAGCGCCAGCCGTTGGCGTGGGCGTTGCGGTCGGCGCGGCGCCCGGTGCCGGAACGGCGGGCGCGACGACCGCTCCGGGGGCGACATACGCGAGAGCATCGTTGACGGTGAGGCTCGTCAGCGACACCCCGTTGGCGGCACAGAGGGCGTTGATTTCCGCGAGGAAGGTGGGAATGTCCGCGTCGGCCGGAATCGACTCCTGCAGTTTGGCCAATTCCTGCTGAAGCGGCCCAAGATTCTCGTACTGCTTCTTCAAGCGTGCGAGTCGCGCGGCGCTCGCCGTGTTCGCCGTCTGCATGTTTTGGGTTTGCAAGTTCGCGGCGGTGACCTGCTCGAGTATCGGCGAGACACCGAGGAACCAGCCGAGTAAGAGCACGACCGCGATGCCGCCGCCAATGAGCAGGTTGATAATCCGGTTGTTATTCATCGCTCTATTTCCCCGCTGGGAATCGGTGGGCGGTGACATCGCTGTTGATCAGCAGATCAACATTGACGACGTATTGTGCAGGATCTGGGCTGATCGAGAAGGCACCGGGCGTGGCACCGACGACGCCCTTGACGGTGGTCAGTTGCCCCAACCAATCGGTCAAGACGGACTGCGGGCCCCGGGCCGTGACACTGATGGTCGCGACGTGATCGCCCACCAGCGGGTTGGTGGTGACCGTCGTGCCGGCGGGGTTCAATTGCGCCGTAAAGCTGGTGACGACGACACCCGCCGGCAAAGTCGCCTGCAGGGTGGCCATGAACGGCGACCAGAGAATCTCGCGGTCGACCGCCACCGGCTGCGCCGCCGTGATCGCGTCGACCTGAGTTTGCACGCCGGTGACGGAGCTGTATTTTTTGAGCTGGGTCGCAATCGACACGGCTTGGGCTTGTTCGACTGCTTGCGCGGCGAGCGCACCGGCCAGCAGAAGCGAGACCCCGCCGGTCGCGATGATGACGGCGAGAACCGCGAACGCGAGGCCGGCGAGCAGCGAGCGCCGGAAGGCTTTGACCTTGCGCTGCCCCTCGACCTCCGGGGGCAACAGGTGCACTCGGGGAACGGCGCCGAGCTCGAGCCCGTCGCCGCCCCTGCGCGAGCCGCTCATGCCGCTGCCCAGAGCGCTAGGCCAATGGCCACCGAGTAGCTTGCCGCCACCCCGTTGCCGAGACTGGCTTTCTGCACACGACCGTTGACGGATACGGCGCCAAGTGGGTCACCGATGGCGACGGGAACCCCGGTGAAATCGGCGAGCGCTTTGGTGAACCCTGGTAAGTTCGCTCCGCCACCGGTCAGCAGGATGTGGCCGATGGCCGATGTCTGCTTGCCACTGGCGAAGAATGCCAGTGTCGTTCGAAGGCTGTTCATCAGCTCTCCCGTGAGTTCCATCGTGGCGCTGCCGATGGCACGATCTTCCTGCCGAGTCGGTGCCAGACCGACGGAACGCTTCATGAGCTCGGCCTGCTCGACGGCCACGCCAAGTTTGTTGCTGAGGGCCGCCGTGAGCTCGTTACCCCCCGTCGGGATGATCCGCACGAACTGCGGCACACCGTCGGTACAGACGACGACCGTCGTAGTGTTCGCCCCGATGTCGATCACCGCCGACGTGCCCGCCGATCGCGCCCCGCGTTGAAAGGCACGCGCCAGCGCGAATGGGATGAGGTCGACATCGACGGGGTTGAGGCCCGCAAGTTGAACGGCGTTGACATTGCCGAGCACCGCCTCGCGCACCGCTGCAACGAGAAGCCCATTCACCACCGGCCCGCTCTCGCCGGCCGACTCGCTGATCGGGTAGAAGTCGAGAAGCGCTTCATCTGCCGGGAAGGGAATCAATTCCTGCACCTGGAAGGGAAGAGACTCCCGAATGAGCTTCAACGACATTTTCGGCACCGTGAGGTTTCGCGCGAATACCCGCGAATTTCCGATACCGAGCACCACATTCTTCGCCTTGAATCCGCCCGATGACCAGAGCTGCTTCATTGCGGCTGCCACCGTTTGGGGTTCGACCACCTCTCCCCGGCTGACCGCCCCGGCGGGCAGCGCAACGCTATAGCTGCGAACGAGCACGGGCTTTCCTCGGCCAACGGTCGCAATCTCGGCCGCTCGCAGGCCGTTGGTGCT
>JANXTJ010000276.1 GCA_025352485.1 Salinibacterium sp. | reverse complement strand
CCTCATGTTCGGCATGGGGCTCATCGGGTTCATCGACGATTTGCTCAAGGTGCGCAAACAGCGCAGCCTCGGGCTGAGCGGTTGGGCCAAGATCGGTGGCCAAGTCGTCGTTGCGGGTGTCTTTGCGCTCATCGCGCTGCGCTTTCCCGACGAGCACGGGCTCACCCCCGCATCGACGATGATCTCCGCGGTGCGCAACATCCCGTGGCTGAACCTGGCCACCTTCGGGGTGATCATCGGGGCGATCCTTTTCACCCTATGGTCGATGCTCATCATCGTGAGCGCCTCGAACGGCGTGAATGTGGCAGACGGTCTCGACGGCCTCGCCACCGGTGCCTCGATATTTTCGATCTCCGCCTACATCTTCATCGGCTTCTGGCAGAACAACCAGTCCTGCTTCGAGGGTGCACGAGTCGGCGATCTCTACAAGTGCTACGACGTGCGTGATCCGCTCGACCTCGCGGTGGCGGCGGCGGCGATAGCCGGCAGCCTCATCGGTTTCCTGTGGTGGAACACCTCACCCGCTCAGATTTTCATGGGCGACACGGGGTCTCTCGGGCTCGGCGGCGCACTCGCGGCCCTGGCCATCCTGTCGCGCACCGAGTTGCTGTTGGTGTTCACCGGCGGACTGTTTCTCATCGTCACGGGTTCGGTGATCCTGCAGCGGGTCTACTTCAAACTCACCCACGGCAAGCGCATTTTTCTCATGAGCCCCTTGCACCACCACTTCGAGCTCAAGGGCTGGGCCGAGATCACCGTCGTGGTGCGATTCTGGATCATTGGGGCGATCTTCGTGGCGGTGGGGGTCGGGATCTTCTACCTCGAGTGGGTCATCCGCAACCGTGGCTAATCTCGACAGTCTCACCAGCTGGCACGCCGACTGGAGCGGCCTCAAGGTGGCGGTATTCGGTCTCGGGGTTACGGGTTTCTCGGTAGCAGACACCCTCGTCGAGCTCGGAGTGGTCACCCTCGTCATCGCGAACAAAGCCGACCCGCAACGGGCCGACCTGTTGGGCGTGATCGGTGCAGGCCTAGTGATCGAGGCCGATCCGGATTCCGTGCCGGCTGAGCTCGTGGAGCTGGCACCCGACCTGGTGGTTGTGTCGCCCGGCTATCGGCTCGATCACGCGCTCGTGGCGTGGGCCGAGAGCCGCGGCATCCCGCTCTGGGGCGATATTGAGCTGGCCTGGCGGCTGCGTGACCGGTCGGGGGTGACGGCCCCGTGGATCGCGGTGACCGGCACCAACGGCAAGACCACCACGGTGCAGTTGACGACCCACCTTCTGGTGGCTGCCGGCCACCGCGCGGTGTCGGTCGGCAACATCGGCACTCCCGTGCTCGACGCTATCCGTGACCCCGAAGGTTACGCCGCGCTGGTAGTTGAGCTTTCCAGCTTCCAGCTGCACTGGCTGCGTCGCAGCGGCCCCGGCTCGCTCGAGCCGCTCGCCAGCGCATGCTTGAACGTGGCCGATGACCATCTGGATTGGCACGGCTCCCGAGAGGCGTATGCCGAGGCCAAGGCCACCGTCTACGCGAACACCCGAGTGGCCTGCGTCTACAACCGCGACGACGAGGCCACGATGCACATGGTCGAGGAGGCCGAGGTGCAGGAGGGTTGCAGGGCGATTGGCTTCGGCCTCGGCGCGCCGGGGCAAAGCGACTTCGGCATGGTCGGCGATATCGTGCTCGACCGGGCGTTTTTGCCCGATCGCAACAACGTCGCACTCGAACTGACCACCCACGGCGAGCTCGACAAGGTGGGGCTCGCCGCGCCGCACATGGTGGCGAATGTGCTTGCCGCGGCCGCCCTGGCACGGGCCTTCGGTGTTTCCGTCGAGAGCGTCAGAGCCGGACTCACCACCTTCAGGGTGGACCGTCACCGCACCGAGCCCGTCGTCTTCGTCGATGAGGTGCTCTGGGTCGACGATTCCAAGGCAACGAACTCGCACGCAGCGGATGCCGCCCTCTCCTCCTTCGAATCCGTGGTCTGGATCGTGGGCGGCCTACTGAAGGGCACCGAGCTGGGGCCGCTCGTAGACAAGCACGCGAAACGTCTGAGGGGCGTCGTCATCATCGGGGCGAACCGTCAACCTGTAGTTGAAGCATTTGCCCGACACGCGCCGATGGTGCCGGTCTTCGAAGTCACGGCAACCGAAACTAAAGACGTAATGCCGGAGGCGGTGCGGTTTGCCGTGTCGGTTGCGGGCAGGGGTGATGTCGTGTTGCTTGCGCCGGCGGCGGCATCCATGGATCAATTCACCGACTATGCCGACCGCGGCAACCGATTTGCGGCCGCAGTACACGAACTCACGGGAGGTACGGATGACCACGATTCGCCCGCCGCGTCCCTCCCAACCGCACCGGCCTGACCCGGTAAGCCGCGCGCGTCAGGGCCAACCGGCCGCTTCAACCGACGCCGGCAGGGTACGCGCCCCGCAGCGCGCGCCGGCGCCCGCGAGCAACCAGCGGCCCACCACCGTTGTCGTGCCGGTCAGGCGTCTCTTCACGGCCGAGAATCGCACCTACTTTTTGCTTCTCGGCACGACACTGTTCCTCGTGGTTTTTGGGCTGGTGATGGTGCTGTCGGCGTCGTCCATCGAATCGTTTACCGCAGACAACGGTTTCTTCGGCAGGTTCGCCAGACAGGGCCTTTACGCCGCCATCGGTATTCCGCTCATGTTGGTGGCCAGCCGGATGTCGGTGCGCTTCTGGAAACGCTGGGCGTGGCCGGTGCTGATCGTCAGCGGGGCGTTCCAGCTTCTCGTCTTCACGGCACTCGGGTTCGACACCGGGGGAAACCGGAGCTGGATCGCGATCGGCGGGTTCAGCGCGCAGCCGTCAGAGTTCATGAAGATTGCCCTTATCCTGTGGGTTGCCTCAGTGCTGTCCGCCAAGCAGGAGTTGCTACACGACTGGAAGCATGTCGCGCTGCCGATCGCCCCTGTCGCCGGAATCGCCATCGGGTTTGTTCTGCTCGGCAGCGACCTGGGAACCTCGTTCATCATCCTGATGATTGTGCTCGGTTGTTTGTATTTCGCCGAGGTGCGGCTCAAGTTCATCGGGGCTGCAATCGGTGGCGTTGCCGTGATCGGTCTGCTCTTCTCGGCGGGTAGCTCGTCGCGAACCTCGCGCATCTCGGCCTGGATAGCGGGCTGCAACCCGAGCGATCTGTCGGGGTTCTGCTGGCAGCCGGCGCACGCCATGTGGGCACTCGCCGCCGGTGGCCTGTTTGGCCGCGGCCTCGGAAACTCGACGGCCAAATGGAATTGGCTGCCCGAAGCAGACAACGACTTCATCTTCGCGATCATCGGC
>JANXTJ010000244.1 GCA_025352485.1 Salinibacterium sp. | reverse complement strand
GCCGACCGGGAGTCGCATTGCACGGGCTCCCGCATCGCGAAGGCCACCGAACTCGAGACCGGCGACCGCCTCTGTACGGCGATCAACCGATCGCAGTACACCACGATCTATCCCCCCGCGAGCGAACTCTTTTTCGCGGCGGTGCGCTTCATCGCGGGCCCGGGGCCGCAGTACTGGCCCATGCAGCTCGCGTGCCTGCTGCTGTCGCTGACGATCACCGGCCTGCTGCTGCGTGCGCTGGTCGCGAGGGGAAGGGATCTACGCTGGGCGGCACTGTGGGGCTGGTGCCCCCTTGTCGCCACCGAGGGTGCGACGAATTCGCATATTGACATCCTCGGCGCCCTACTCCTGTTAGCGGCGACGCTGCTGGCCAGTTCGCGTCGGCCGTGGCTTGCCGGGATCGCACTCGGTGCGTCAATCTCGACCAAGCTCATCCCCGTTCTCGGATCGTTCGCACTGCTGCGTCGACGCCCCGGCGCGGTGATCACCGGGGCAGCCGCTGTATTTGTGCTGCTGTACGTGCCCTACATCGCCGTCAGCGGTCTCGGGGTGCTCGGTTACCTGCCCGGGTACCTCAGCGAGGAGGGCTACGTCTCCGGATCCCGGTTCATCCTCGTCTCGCTCCTGCTACCCGGCGCCGCCGCGGTGGTGGCGTCTGTCTTGCTGGTCGCCGCGCTCGCCCTTTATGTCTGGCGCAAATCCAACCCGGATGACCCGTGGCTGGCGCAGGTCGTGATGATCGGCGGCACATTCCTGATCGTGAGCCCGAGCTACCCCTGGTACTCCCTGCTGATCGTGCCGATGATTGCGATGACCGGGCGGTGGGAATGGCTCGCCGTGCCCCTCGCCATGACCCAACGGATCCTGTTCCCCGAGGCGCTGGATCCGGCCAGGGTCGTCTTCGCGATTGCCATCGTTGTGGTGCTCGTCGCGGCGGCCCGGCGGTCGGGACCGGGTGCCTTTACGCGCGCTTGGGCTGAGCTGCGGCATCCACTGCGCTCCGCAGGTTCGGCAAATTCCGCGGAAACTCGGGGTTTTATCGCCGCAAATATAACAGAACCATAACGGCCGCCACCAATTCCAATCCTGTTAAGGCAGTAGACCGAACACTCATCAGCACCAACGGTCACTTACCAAACAAAGGATTTCAATCATGCGCACACTCTCCAAAATCACCCTGGGACTCGCCACCGCGAGCCTGCTGGTTGTCGGCTTGGCCGCTTGCTCGGCCCCCACCGCATCCAGCACCGCATCATCGGCTCCGACCGCCGCAGCGGCCGCCAAGCCCCTCGCGTCGATCCCCGCCCTCGAGGGCGTCGACACTCAGGTCGCACTGGACAAGGGCTTCGTTGCTGCCCTGACCTCCCTCGGCCTGACCCCCGGCGTCACCGGCACCGCGACACTGGTTGATGGTGCACTGCACTTCCCGATCACCGGCGGCAAGGTTGACTACTACGACCCGAACGCGTCCTACCGTCCGTTCGTACAGGGTGTCATTGAGCACAAGGGCTCCGGCATCACCCTCACGGCGGGCTCCACGGTCGTCGGTCTAAGCGACTTCAAGATCGACCCGGGAACCTCACGCCTTACCGGCACAGTTACCGCCAACGGCGCACTGGTCGCCAACGACGTGTTCATCTTCAACCTCGATGGCTCGACCCTCAAGCCGCTGGCCACCGACGCTAAGGGCAACGCCGTTCTGGAGGGCACTCGCGTGCTCATCAGCTCCGACGCCGCCGCCCTGTTGAACAAGACGTTCAACACCACCGCCGTTACCGACAAGCTTCTCGTCGGCATCGCGAAGATCACCGCACACGCCAAATAACCTTTAGGCACGTGTTTGAGAAGGTCCGTCGAGCTAACCACTCGGCGGGCCATTCGCATGCCTGCCGTCAGCCAATCAGTCGGCGGGTCAGTTAGTCAGTCGAGGTTGCCCGCGCGATAGAGGCGGGCACAGGCCGTGAGCTCGTGAGCGGTCTGCGCGAAGCGGGCGGCCCTGGTCGTCAATTCGGTCGCGCGGCCCGGCTCGGTGAGTTCGGCGTCATCGGCAAGGCTGGTGCAGCCCGAGGCGAGAATGCGGCCGAACGCGGCCGCGCGATCCAGGGCAATCGCGAAGTCACCCCGGAACAGCCCGCGCAAGATTTGGTCGGCGAGCTCGGTGATCTCTGCGGGACCGGTCGGCACCACGGCGCCCGCAACGAGGGCGTCAATGGTGGCCAGCACCTCCGTGCCGCGCTGGAAGAGAAAACTCGTCGCCTCCGGATCCTGCCGAATGACTAGTCGCAGGAGGTAGATGCGCCACAGCGCGCCGGGAAGGCTGCTCGGGCTGGAGCGTGCCCACAGCTCGGCGAGCGCGTCTAACCCGTGCGTATCGGTGTAGGCCACCAGCCGATCGATCACGCCGGGATCGTCGCTGGCCCGAGCGCGGCTCAGCAGGGCGTGCGCGGTGTCGTGGGCGACCCGCAGGATCTGCGCGGGATCCTCCCCGCCCTCGTAGGTGTCGAACTTATCGCCCGAATACTGAGTGGGCTTGTGAAAGTCGTCTGCCATCAGAAACTACTGGATTCGTGGGGGAAGTTCGTCACCGGGAAGCCAAAACTTCCGGGGGAAGACTGACCCGCCATGAGGATCCGTGATTCACAGCGGGCCAGTCACTTTTGGTCCGGGGTCTCGAGCACCTGCGCGAATTATCCCACGAATGGGTGCGGTTTGGTCGTCGAAGATGGAGCTTTTGTTGCAAACTTTCCGATCTTCAGCGACCGGTTGGTGATGCTCTCCGCAACGGCCTGCAGCTGCAAGTTGTTGCTCCTGGCGTAGCTGCGAATCATAGCAAAGGCTTCATCCATGCTCACCGACTCTGTCTCCGACAGCACCCCTTTGGCCTGTTCGATGAAGATTCGGCTGGTGAGAGCGCGGTTGAGCTGCTCTGTGACCATGCCAGACTCACGCACCAACCTTTCCTGCAGGATTCCGATGGTTGCGGCATCAGCGAGGGCTTGAACCCCGTCGGCGTCCCGCTGGCTGAGGGTGGTCGCGGCCGTGCCTAAAAGGTTGAGAGTGCCAATGACGGCGCCACGGAGCCTCATCGGCGCCGCGTACACCGAACGAAAGCCTTGGGCGCGCGCCTCTGCGCGAAACTCGGGCCACGGTTCGTTCGCACCGTCGAGATCGGAAACCGCCACGGCCACGCCGGAACGATAGCAATCGATGCACGGACCACGACCCGCGCTGAGCTGCATGATTTCGACCAGTTTGGCTTCTTCGCTCGTGGATGCGACGAGCTCAAGTTCGCCCCCGGTGCTGGCCGGCATGAGTCCGGCGGCCTGAGTGTCAAAGACACTGACACACTCCTCCACCAACGTTTGCAAAAGATCAACGACGTCGAAGTCATCGATGAGAGTGTCGGCGAGTTTGACGAACGCTGCGCTAAGCAAAGATTCTCGGGATTTCTCCGTCATCTGTTGCTCCTCATTCTCCGATCGGGTAGCTGCCATTTCATTCCCACTCATATGTTGACCATTTTTCAATCTGGAATCGACCTGAAATCTATGCGCCGCTCGACGACTTCGTGGGCGACCCAATGGATAGGGCGCCCCGTAGTAAAAGCGTGTGCCTTGAGCCGCACGAAGGCTTCAGTGGCGGTGAGGTTTAGCTGCACCAAAATCATGCCAGTGGCCTGCTGAACCGCGCGCCTCATCTCGGGTGCGATTCCCACGAAGATGGGCAAATCGTCGCCCGCAACTTGCGTGGCCCTGCGCACGGCGGGCGCCGCAGTCGACTCGGCAAGCGCCTGAGCGGTCGCCACCTGTGCGGCATCGAACTGGCCCGGCGTCGCTCGGTAGAGGTCGGCCACCCCCACGACCACCGCCCCCATCTTGAGGGGGAACGCAAAGATGGCCCCCACCGACAGCTGCAGAAGAGCGTCACCGAACATTGGCCAACCGGAATGGTCGGCATGCACGACGTCGGCCACCATGCTCGGGGCGCCGGTGCGCAGGGCCTGCCAATGAGGCCCCTCACCCAGCGCGAATTGAATCTCATCGATGCGCACAGCGACCGGATCACTCGCACAAATTGTCGACTCGCGTCGCGATCGCCCTACCACCGAAATAGAGAGTCCGGAGATGGGAAGCATCGTCAGAAAAGGCTCGTAGAGCGCGACCTGCCAGGAGCGCGGGTCGGCAGCCGCCCCCGGTTTTTCCATAAATCCCACTGTCTGACCACCTCGGCCGTGGGCTGCATCTCGGAGAACATCCACGACGCGATCTTCTCCGCCCGCACCTGATCGGATACGCGCACGCCTAACTTACGCGGGATCGGGCCGCCGTGGTCAAAATGACCACGACTCACCGGCGGATTCTGCGGGATCCTTCGGGCGGTACGCTTGAAACGTAGGGCCTGTAGCTCAGTTGGTAGAGCATCGGACTTTTAATCCGTTGGTCCCGGGTTCGAGCCCCGGCGGGCCCACCATCTCACATCACCGTCTCAGCACTTTCTTCGGTTTGCCTCCCGGCTCCGGCGGGCCAGCGTGGGCCGTTTTTTTCGGATTAATTGCGGCTGCGGCGGATCACGCCAACAGGCTGGTTGGTCGTCGGCCGAGCGGCCATCCCCGCTGACGAGCCGGTAGCCGAGCGGAGCGAGCAGACTCCGATGCGAGCAGCGAGGACCCTTTCGCGCTGATGACCAAGTGACTGTTCGGGTGTTTCTTTGGCTGCCGTGTTCGAGAACATTTTCTCCCCGTTTCAACGGGTGGCTGGGCGCACTCTCATCGCCGCCCAGCCGCTCGCTGTTTAGAACATGGTGTTGCTGTTGGCGCTCTCGGAGGGAACATCTTGGATGACATCCCAGTGCTCCACGATCTTGCCGTCCTTCAACCGGAAGAAGTCGGCGACGGCCATGCCGAGCTCGCCTGGCTCATTGCGCAGGTTGGAGTGGGTCACGACGAAGTCACCCTCTGCGATGACCCTCTTGATGTCGACCCGCAGCTTGGGGTTGGCCCCAAGAACCCAGTGCATGTAGCCGAGAAACGGTTCGGATCCGTCGCCTGCACCGGGATTGTGTTGGAGGTAAGGATCGCCCAAGTATTGCTCGACGGCAAGCTCGGGCTCGCGTTTATTGAATGCTTGCTCGAAGAAGGCGATGACGATCTGCCTGTTATCCATGATTTGCTGCCTCTCGTATGGCGCCATCCGACGCCGGTCACAACCCCAGCAGGTACTTGCCGTGGCAAGTAATAGGTTGAACCTATTTGCTTGCCTTGTCAAGTTAAACTCGAGCCAACTTCGGATAGGATGTGGTGATGGACGACAAGGAGCCCCGGTGGCTGACCGAGGCAGAGGCCGCGGCGTGGATGCCCCTTCTGGCGACCGCCATGTGGCTTCCGGCTGCGCTAGACCAACAACTTCAAGTGGATGCCGGCATGAGCAACTTCGAGTACGGCGTCCTCGCCGCGCTCTCCGGGCAGGAGGGCAGGACTGTGCGATTGAGCGAATTGGCGCGCATGGCCAACAGCACCCTTCCCCGCCTGTCGAAAGTCATCGACCGGCTGGATCGCAACGGATGGGTTATTCGCCGACCCGACCCCGCCGACGGACGCTCGACCCTCGCAACGCTCACCGACAAGGGCGTGGAGAAAGTCGAGGCAACTGCTCCCGGCCATGTCGCTCGCGTGCGGGCACTCGTATTCGACCACCTGACGCCAGCACAAGTTCGCCAGCTCGCGACGATCACCACCAAGATATCGGCAACTTTCGAACTCGACCGAATATGCGCGCCTCGCCCCAGCAGGGATTCAAGCGCAGAAACCACCGGCAACGACGCGAGGGCGTCGCTCGCATAAACGACGGCGGGAGCACGGCGCTTCAATACGACAGACCTCGAACGACATCAGGACAATTTTGCCCCCACCGCCGCAGGGGCGAAACGGTCGAGGGTCGTGATCCCGGCGAAATTGTGCGGCTGTAGTCCGGCCATCAGCCGCCCATAGTTTTCGCACAGCGCCTCGAGGTTGAGCGCGCCGTGCAGGGTGACCACTCGGGCATCCCGCCAGGCTCGCTGGATGGGTTCGAAATCCATGATCGCGGTCGATCCGGAGTTTCGCTGCAGAAGCTCGATCGCCTCGGCACACCACTTGGCGGCGAAAGCGGTCTCCATCAGCACGCGGGCGCTGAACAGCTGCATGTACTTCGCGTCGGCTGGCGTGCCGGCCGCGGCCAGTGCACCGAGGCGATCGGTCTCTTCGGCGTTCGCGCGGGTCAGCAGGGTTGCCGACTGAATCTTCGAGTGCACCTCCGCGAGCATCAGATGCGTGAGCGGTGCTTCCAACTGATTCGTGTAGGTCGTCCCCCGGATCGGTCGACCGGCCGAGCGCTCCAAGAAGCGGTCGAGCGCGCCCTGAGCGATACCGATCGACATGCCGGCCATCGTGCTGAACGCCCAGCCGAGCGTGGGTGCCTTCCAGAGGGATCCCCCGAGGCCACTCTCGTGCACACCACCGGCGATCTCCCGGAAATCGACCCCGCGATACTCGGGCACAAAGAGTTCGTCACCCGCAAGCGTGACAGACACGCTGCCGGTGGCACGCATGCCCGCGACGTTCCAGTCATCGAGAAACGTTAGCTCGTCGACCGGAACCTGCACGGCCACTAGGTAGGGTCCTTCACCATCGTCGGCGATGCATCCCAGGTTGGTGAAAGGCGCCCAGAGCGAGCCGCTAGCAAACGTCCAGGGGCCGCCCGACAACATCCAGCCGCCGTCGACGCGTCGCGCACGACCCCGGGATGCGGGGAAGTGGCTCGAGCCGGCCACCCGCGGCCCGACCCACGCCGGCCCGTACACCTCATCGATCACCCGCGCGCCCGAGCCGACCGTCAGCCAGTTGATGGATGCCCCGGCCCAGACGATCCAGCCGGCGGAGCCGTCCCACTTCGACACCTCGATAACGACGTCGAGCTGGTCGCTGACCGACAGTTCATCGCCGCCGAACTCGGCGGGGCTGCCGATGTTGAAAACACCGGTGGCGTCAAGGTCGGCGATTGTCTGCTGCGAATGGCGGTTCGCGCGTTCCGCGTCGAGCGCGCGCTCGCGCAAGGTGGGCCCGAGCGAGCGAACCTTCTCGAGAATCGCGGTGGCTCTACTACTGGTGTCGTGGGTGGCGACCATCGTTGTCTTCTCCTGTTGTCCTTATTTCAGCGGGCCGGGATGATGGGCAGCTGAATGTAGCTCGGGTGGTCGGGGCCGGTGTAGACCGTATTCGTCGCGCCGGCGTGGTAGCTCTCGTCGTAGCTGCGCACGGTCAGGCCGGCCGGAGTGTAGGGCTGCACGTCGATGCGCAGCCGGCATCCCGCGGGAATAACCGCGCTGCTGGGGTTGAGCCCCACCTCGATCGCGACAACCTCGCCGGGGGTCAGCGGCCGATAGTCCGCCTCGAGATGGGTGTGCACCGGCCAGTACTCGGATGACCGCTCGTTATCAAGCGCACGGTGCGACACCTTCAGCAGGCCATGACCGACCGGATGAACGTTCGCGGGATCGACGGGAGGCACCAGCGACTCGTAGCGAATCTCGCGGTCGTTCGCGTCGATGACACGAAGTGAGACGAAGACATCCGCATCGGTGCTCGTGGCTGACACCCACAGTCCCACCTTCATGTAGCCGGCCAGCACCATGTCTTGGCTGAGCGGATCGCTGATGAACGTGACGCCGGTCGACCAGCGTGGCGTGCCGCCCACGAACCCGGTCGGCGCCGGAATCGGCTTACCCCGGTCGAGCTCGGCGCTGTAGCTCGCTGATGCTTCGGCGGTCGGGACGCTCTCGATGATGCGCAAAAAGTCGCTGCGGCGGCCATCCCCCGGCCACGACGAGGGCGTGGCATCGAGGTACCAGCGACGGTATTCGGTGCGCGCCATGGGCCATTCGGCCTCCTCGGAGACGTAGTGCCCGCCGTTGCCCGTTCTGACCTGCACCCGCACCGGGGCGCCGGCCATGATGCCGTTGTCGACCCCCTTGAGCCAGTGATCGAAGAACTGGATGTGTTCGGCAATCGTCGATTCGGCGTAGCTGTGTGGAAACCACGCGTCGACGAAGTCGAACTTCTTCGCCTGGGCGCCCGTCGATCGCAGGTACGTCTCGCTGCTGCCGAGCTGGTGGATCACCACACCAGTTTGCGGGCCGACGATCCAGACGGGAGCTGTCGCCTTTTCAATTTCGGGGCGCATGAAAATCGACCCGTTGGTGCCGTAGGTCTCCGGGTCGTTGAACGGGGTGGCGAGCATGCGGGCGCGCCAATCGGTTTCCCGTCGTTCGCCGTGGAAGTTGTGGCCGGCCATGGCGTGTCCCCACCACGTCCAGAATCCCTCGCCGAACAGCCCCCCGCCGTACAGCGCTTCGTTGTAGAGGTCGGCGTCGGTACCGAGCGCGATCATCGCTTTGAGGTGCGGGGGCTGCAGGCTTGCCACCGTGTGCTGGGTGATCGCGAGATACGACATCCCCCACAGCCCGACGTTGCCGTTCGACCACGGCTCGGCTGCCGCCCACTCGATGGCGTCGTAGTAGTCCTCGGCCTGCTGCACGCTGAACGGCGCCTGAAGGCCCTGACTGTTGCCGACTCCGCGCGCGTCAACCCGGACGCAGACGTAGCCGTGGGGCACCCAAACGGCCGAGTCGACGCTCTCGTGGTTCTCGTACTGCAGGCCGTCGGGATTGCCGGAGAAGTAGCGATCCTCGAGGGTCTCCTTCTGGCGGGCATCCTCTTCGTCGCCAATGATTCCGTGGTCGAAGCTCTTGCCGTAAAAACCCTGGTTCATCACGACCGGGTAGTTGCCGTCATCGGCCGGCCGGAACACGTCTGCGCAGATGTAGGAACCGTCGCGCAACGGGATTTTCACGTCGGTCATCTTGATGATGCCCCTGATATTGCGCCGCAGCTCGTTGCGGGCTGCCGCGCCATCGCGCAGCCTTCTGGGGCTGTTCGCGGTGAAGACGCCCGGCGTCGCGTTGAGCAGCTCCAGCAATTGGGTGATGGCCGGGTCGGTGGCGAAGGTGATCGTCTGGTCTGCAGCGAAGGCCACCATGGTCACGACGGCGGCCTTGCTCGGGTCGGTTGGTGCGGCATCAACGCTCGCGGCATCGGTGGTGGCCTGATTGAAGTTGATCACCATCGGCCCGATGAGATCGTGCACCATGGGCGCGATCGAGACCCCCGTCTCGGTGTCGCCGTCTTGATCGAGGGTCTGAACGAATCTCGCGAGGTTCGTCACGATCGGGTCGTGGAGCCGGTCAATCTTGCCGTCAGATCGGTTGACGAGTCGGGCCAGATTTAGCCGAGCCGCGCCCGCGACAGCGCCCAAAACGATTCCGCCGACCAAGAAAGTGACCGTCTCGTTGGCCCGGTAGCGAAACTCGCCGCGCTCGTTAGTGATGCCGGCGAGGGTCGGCGTCTCATACTTCAGCCCCGCGATCGGGCCTGCGAGGACGCCGGTGAAGACGTCGGTTGTCTCCTTGGCGTTGTCGAGGTTGCTCATCGAATTCTCACTCTCATGTTGTGGGCGGGGCGGGCGGGGTTTTCGAGGCGGCCTGCATGGCCGTGTCGGGCTGCGGTCAGGTTCATCCGGGTTCGCCGGGCAGGATGACACATTTGGCGTGCGGCGACGCCGCTTGCGCCTGCCAAGCCGCCGGCAGTTCGTGGAGCGAAAACGTGCGCACCTCCACCGACAGTTCGTTGCGCCCGATCGCGGCCCAGAGCCAAGCCAACGCCGCGCTCTTGGCTGCGAGCGGGATGTGTAGGCCGGCAAACCCGGACACCGTGATCTGCTTGCCCCGAAGCAGGCCGGCCGGGATGCGCGCCGTCGCGCCCGCGAGGTGGCCGATGTTGACCACCCGCGCGTGCGGGGCACAAACCCGCAGGGCCGCCTCCAGCGGGGCGCCATACAACCCATCGAGGATCACATCGACGGCTCCGGCTGCCGCCAGTAACCGCGCGGCCAATTCGTCTTCGCTCTCGTCCGGGCGAAGCTCGACCACCGCATTCGCCCCGAGGGGGAGCAGCTGGTCGAGCGCCGCCCGGTCACGCGCCACCCCGACGACCCGCCCCGCGCCACTGCGGTTTGCCACCTGGATGGCGAGCTGGCCGACCGCTCCGGTGGCTCCGAGCACGAGTACGGTTTCGCCCGCGCGAAGTTCGGCCGTCTCGATGAGAGGCATGAAGGCCGCGGTGCCGGAGTTGCCGACGGCCGCCGCGATGACCGGGTCGAGGCCGTCGGGTAGCACGAGCACGTTTTCGTCGCGAACCAGCACCCGAGTGGCGAAGGCCCCTGGGGTGGATGGTGATGCGTGACACTCGGCGTAGACCCAGGTGCCGACCGGATAGCGATCGGATTCGAGCACCACCCCCACGCATTCGCTGCCGGGAACGTAGGGCTCGTCGTGGCGGGCGGAGTGAAAGCTGCCGGACGCGATCAGCAGGTCGAGCGGGTTCAGCGGAACCGCGACCACACGTAAAACCGTGCTGCCTGCGGTTCGAACGGGCAACGAAATCGTGCCCACCCGCGGCTCGGAGCCCGGCGCATCGATGATTGCCGCCGTGACCTCTGGGGCCGCCGCAACCGCGTTGTCGTCCCCGAGTCGAGCACCCGTCAGAGGCACGCAAGCTCCTTCGCTTAACATCAGTATGGTTCAGATGTTTGTTGATTATGCGCACGCGCCGCCAGCGCTGTCAAGGCGTATCTAAACAGCCGTAGATTTTCCGGCCAGCCCCCGGAAACGTGCCAGACCGTGCTCGCTAAACATACTCAACCGTTATAGTGTTTTCGTGATCCCGAAGGAGCTTCAATGACGAACCCAGACTCCACCGTCGGCCCGACCTACGAAGACGCCCAGACCATCCAAAAGTTGCTCGTCGGCGTCATCGGCCTGTTGGACACCTTCACGGCCGAGCAGCGCAACGCCGCCCTGTTCGGCTTCGACGACCCGCGCCGCCTCGACTGGGACATCATCCCCAAACCCGACCGCGTCGGCGTCTCGATGCATCAACTTGATCGCCACCAAAAGGTGGTCGTGCTCGACCTCATCCGCCTCACCGTTTCGCACGAGGTGTTCACGAAGGTGCTCGCCATCATGCAGCTCGAGCACGTGCTGCGCGCCAAAGAGAGTGAGTTTCTGGGCGTCGCCGCACCGCTCTGGCGCACCTCAGACTCCTACTTCGTCAGCATCTTCGGCCGCCCCGGATTCGAAGACACCTGGTCAATGCGCTTCCTCGGCCACCACGTCTGCCTCAACATCACCGTCGTCAACCAGCGCTGGATCTCGATGACACCCAGCGCGCTCGGGCAGCAGCCGGTGATCGACGTCGGCGTGCTCAATCCGCTCGCCAACGACGAA
>JANXTJ010000242.1 GCA_025352485.1 Salinibacterium sp. | reverse complement strand
TGCAGCCGGCCTCGGTTCCCCATGCGGATGCCGTATTCAACCTTTCGCGCAGCGCGCTGCTGATTGCCGCGCTCATCCAGAGTCCCGAACTGCTGCTAGAGGCTACCGAAGACAGGCTTCATCAGGACTACCGTGCCAGTGCGATGCCGGAGACGAACGCGCTCATCCAGGTGCTGCGCAAGCATGGGCTTGCCGCGGTGGTGTCAGGGGCCGGCCCGTCGATACTCGTGCTCGCCAGCGACCCATCACAGCGTCTTGTCGCGGCAGATTTGGTCGCCAAGAATTCGGCGAGCGCTTGGGAGTCGCTGATGCTGGCCGTCGACTTCAAGGGTGCTACAGTGGGGACGCACCAGGTAGAAGCTTCGGCCTAGCCGCCGCCTCCCGGTTGCATATCACCCCGCCGGTTCATCGCTGCAGACTCCTGCGCATCCGCACAGGTCGCTACCCAGGCGTGCGATGGCCGATCAACTCTCCTCCGCATGAATCTGTCGCGGTAGGGGAAAGGAACCCCAGTAGTGACTGACGTCAATACCCACGCGACACGCGTGGGTTCCCGCGCCGCCCTCAACGCGCTCCGCCTTCCGGAGCTTCAGGCTCTGGCTGCCGAACGCGGCATCAGCGCATCCAAACTTCGCAAAGGAGAACTCGTGGACGCTTTAACCGATTCCAACGACACCGACAACAACCAGACCGCCCCGGTCGAAACGACAGCGCCGGCGCCCGTCGATGCCGATTCGCCGGCCGCACCGCCCGTCGTCAAGAAGCGAGCGTCGCGTCGCGTGACCAGCGCTGATACCGCGGCCATCGCCGCCGCGCCCGTGCTCGCCGGTGCCCCAGAGATTACGGCCGCACCCGAGGTTTCCGGTGCCCGCGAGGTTGCGGCCGAACCTGAGGCCGAGGCTGTCGCGCCGCGCCGCGCCGCTCGCGGCCACGTCGCGCAGGCCCAGTCCGGTCTCGATGACCCGACCCCGCCGGATGTTCGTCTTGATGACATTCTTCCGCCAGTCGACTCGCAGAGCGAGTCCGGCTCTGAGCCGACCGAAGAGGGCGGCTCGACCCGTGGCTCACGCAACCGCAACCGCAACCGCAATGGCCAGGCCGCGGGCGATGCAGCCCCCCGCCAGCAGAACGCCCGCCAGCAGAATGGCAACGCCAACAATGGCAATGCCAACGGCAATTCAAATAGCGGCAACGGCAACAACGCCAACGCGAACAACGCGAACGGCAATGCCAACAACGCGAGCGAGAACCCGAACGGCAATCGCAGCAACCAGCCGCAGCGTGCGCAGCAGGAAGCCGATGCCGAAGACCGCAACGGTCGCAGCCGTTACCGTGACCGCAAGCGCGGCCGCGGCCCGCTCGGGGATGACTTCGAACCGGAGATCACCGAGGATGACGTGCTCATCCCGGTCGCCGGCATCCTCGATGTCCTCGACAACTATGCCTTCGTTCGCACCTCCGGTTACCTCCCCGGCAACAACGACGTTTACGTCTCGCTCGGCCAGGTCAAGAAGTACAACCTGCGCAAGGGCGATGCCGTCGTCGGTGCCATCCGCCAGCCGCGCGAGGGCGACAACAGCCAGGGTCGCCAGAAGTACAACGCCATCGTGCGTATTGACTCCATCAACGGCCTCCCGATCGAGGATGCCGCGAACCGGGTCGAATTCGGAAAGCTCACGCCGCTCTACCCGCAGGAACGCCTGCGTCTGGAGACCGAGCCGGGCAAGCTCTCTACCCGGATCATCGACATCGTGTCGCCGATCGGCAAGGGTCAGCGCGGCCTGATCGTTTCCCCGCCGAAGGCCGGCAAGACGCTCGTGCTGCAGGCCATTGCGAACGCCATCTCGAAGAACAACCCCGAGGTTCACCTCATGGTCGTTCTCGTCGATGAGCGCCCCGAAGAAGTCACCGACATGCAGCGCACGGTCAAGGGCGAGGTCATCGCCTCGACCTTCGACCGCCCCGCCGAAGACCACACGACCCTCGCGGAGCTGGCCATCGAGCGGGCCAAGCGCCTGGTCGAACTCGGCCACGACGTGGTCGTGCTGCTCGACTCGATCACGCGGCTGGGTCGCGCATACAACCTCACGGCTCCGGCATCCGGCCGCATCCTCTCCGGTGGCGTCGACTCCTCCGCGCTGTACCCGCCTAAGCGTTTCTTCGGCGCGGCTCGCAACATCGAGGGGGGCGGCTCGCTCACCATCATCGCGACAGCGCTCGTCGAGACCGGGTCGAAAATGGATGAGGTCATCTTCGAGGAGTTCAAGGGCACCGGCAACATGGAACTGCGCCTGTCGCGCCAGCTCGCCGACAAGCGCATCTTTCCCGCGGTCGATGTCAACGCATCCGGAACCCGTCGCGAAGAGATGCTGATGGGCGTCGACGAGACGAAGGTCACCTGGAAACTGCGCCGGGCGCTCGCCGGTCTTGACCAGCAGCAGGCGCTAGAGATCGTCTTGGGTCGCCTCAAAGAGACCCAGACAAACGTCGAGTTTCTCATGCACGTGCAGAAGTCGATGCCGAGCGCTGCCGGCAGCAAAGAGGACTAACGATGTTCGAGTCAGTGCAAACGCTGCTGGCCGAACATGATGAGCTACAGGGCCAGCTCGCCGACCCCGAGCTCCACTCTGATCCGGCCAGGTCAAAAAAGGTCAACAGGCGCTATGCCGAGTTGTCCCGGGTCGTCGCGGCGTATCACGAGTGGCGCGAGCTTACCGACGACCTTGCGGCCGCCACCGAGATGGCGGCGGAAGACGAGTCGTTTGCCGCCGAAGTTCCCGGCTTGACCGAACGGCTGGATGCTTCGCAAGAGAAGCTTCGTCGTCTGCTCATCCCGCGCGACCCCAACGATTCCCGTGACGTCATCATGGAGATCAAAATGGGCGAGGGCGGGGCAGAGTCTGCGCTGTTTGCGGGCGACCTGCTGCGGATGTACCTGCACTACGCGGAATCCAAGAAGTGGAAGACCGAGATCATCGAGCAGGCGTCGAGCGACCTCGGCGGCATCAAAGAGGTGCAGCTTTCCCTCAAGGGCAACTCCAGCGATCCCGCAGAGGGGGTCTGGGCGCACCTCAAGTATGAGGGCGGCGTGCACCGCGTGCAGCGGGTGCCGGCAACGGAGTCGCAGGGCCGCATCCACACCTCGGCGGCGGGAGTGCTGGTCTTTCCGGAGGTCGACGAGCCCGAAGAAGTTGAGATCAGCCAGAACGACCTCAAGATCGACGTGTACCGTTCCAGCGGCCCCGGCGGCCAGTCGGTGAACACGACGGACTCCGCCGTGCGAATCACCCATCTGCCCACGGGAATCGTGGTGGCCATGCAGAACGAGAAGAGCCAACTGCAAAACCGCGAGGCGGGAATGCGCGTGCTGCGCGCCCGTATTCTCGCGCGCTATCAGGAGGAGGCCGACGCCGAGGCATCGGTCTTCCGCAAGAGCCAGATTCGCACCATGGATCGCTCGGAGCGCATTCGTACCTACAACTTCCCCGAGAACCGTATCGCCGATCATCGCACCGGCTACAAGGCCTACAACCTCGATGCCGTTATGAATGGTGCCCTGGAGCCGGTCGTCCTGTCGTGCATCGAGGCCGACGAGGAAGCTCGTCTGGCCGATCTGGGCTCGGAAGAATAGTCGCCCGCGCCGTGCCTGGGCAGGCGATCGCAGAAGCACTGGAGCGCGCGGTTCTGGTGCTCGACGAGGCGGGAGTCGCCGGCGCGCGCGTCGATGCCGAACTGCTCATGGGGCATGTGCTCGACCTCAGCCGCGGGGCGGTGCAGGCCAAGGCCGCTGTCGGCGCCGAGCTATCCGCAGCCGAGGCAGCCGAATTCTTTGACCTGGTTCGCCGGCGTGCGTCGCGGGAGCCGCTGCAGCACATCACCGGTCGTGGTGCCTTTCGCAACCTCAACCTGGCGGTAGGCCCCGGGGTGTTTGTTCCGCGCCCCGAAACCGAGTTTGTCGCCCAGTTTGCGATCGACGCTCTGCGTGCCGTTGCCGTGCCGCAGCCGATCGGCATCGATCTCGGCACCGGCAGCGGAGCAATCGCCCTCGCGATGGCGACCGAGGTACCCCACGCACTCGTCTATGGCGTCGAGGTGTCGCCTCGCGCCTTCATCTGGACGACGCAAAACTTCCGTGAGACCGCCGCCGACAATGCGACGGCGGTCTTCATCGACCTCGCCGATGCGCTTCCGCAGCTCAATGGCACCGTTGACGTCGTGATCTCCAACCCGCCCTACATACCGCTGGGGGCGATCCCGCGCGACCCTGAGGTGCGGCTGTTCGATCCGGAGATTGCGCTGTACGGCGGCGAAGACGGCCTGGATGTCGTGCGCCAGGTCTCCACGACGGCCGGCCGGCTGCTGCACCCTGGCGGCATTCTCGTGCTCGAGCACGGCGAGTTGCAGGCTGCCCCGATCGCGGCGCTTCTTGCAGCGGATGGGTGGTCGGCGATCGCCCACCACCGCGACCTTCTCGGTCGGGACCGTGCGACCACGGCGCTGCTCCGCTAGAGCCGGCCCGCTGAGCCGCTAAAGCGACCCGCGCCGACCGGCCGCGAAGTCTTCGATCGCGGCGAGCAGTTCGGCGGGGCTCTCAAAATGATGCGCGGTAATACCGACGCTTGCGGCGCCAGCCACGTTGACCTGTAGGTCATCGGCAAAGAACGCATCTTCGGGCGCGGCGTCGTAGGCCGCCAGCACCCGCTCGAACACGACGGGGTCGGGTTTGCGGGCGCCGTAGTGGCTCGAGGTGAAGAGGTGTTCGCCGAAGAGTTCGACGAGGGCGGGAGCAAGCGTCGCGAGGTGCTTGCCGACCAGCGGCCCGTTGTTGGTCAGCAGGGTGACCCGACCGAGTTCCGATGCCCGGCGCACCGCCGCGAGCGACTGCGGCCACGCGGTCATCGCCGAGCCGCGCACCCGCACCCACTCGGCTTCGTCGATCGGCATGCCCATGGCGCCCTCAAATGCCGCCAGATAGGTCTGCGCGGATTCGAAGTAGCCGGCTTCCGCAGCCCACTCTCCACGGTCATGCCACCAGCGCTCGCGCAATTCTTGCAGCGACAGCCCGGTGAGCTCGGTCATGCCGGCCATCCGCACGCGCCAGTCGTAGTCATACAGCACGTCGTCCATGTCGAAGATGAACAGCAGCTCGCTCACGATGTGCCTCTCGCGGGGCGGGCTGCGAAGTCTTCGATGGCGCGCAGCAGCGCCTCGGTCTGCGGCACCGCGCCGGGGGAGAGCAGCTGGTGGGCGGTGAGCCCCGCGGCCCTTGCCCCGAGAACGTTGGCTGCCGAGTCGTCGGCGAGGAAGGCATCATCCGGGGCGGCGCCGTAGTGGGCCAGTGCGAGCCGAAAGATTTCTGGGTCGGGCTTACGGGCTTTGAGCATGAAGCTGATCAACACGTTAGGCCCGAGGATCTCGGCGACGTCGGGGGCGAGAAGCGGCAGGGCGGCGGCCATCGGCGACGGATTGTTGGAGAGCAGCGACACAGCGCCCAGTTCGGCGGCCCGGCGCAGCGCCGCAATGCTGCCGTCGATGCGGGTCATGGCGAGGGCTCGGGCGGACGCCCACTGCTGAAGGGTGAGTCGTTTGCCGCCGGTGACGGTGGCAAATTCGTTAAGGTATGCGTCGACGGTCGGCCATTCGCCGTCTTCCGCCCGGGCTTCGAGCCCCGCCGCCCACCACGACTTCGCGATGCGGTACTGACTGGCACCGCTCAGGCGACTGAGTTCGGGGAGACGGAATCGAAAGTCGTACGCGTACAGCGTCTTGTCGAGGTCGAAAAAGTAGATGTCCACGGGCACCCAATCCTCGCATTGATTGCACCGGTACCATGAGACAGTCATGGCTCCCATCTACAACTGCGCGGTCGAGGCCGAGCTCCTCACCGGCATGCGGCTTGCGAGGATGGCCATCGGGCGCGGCGATCTGGTGGTGATGCCCACCGACACCGTCTACGGTGTCGCCGCCGACGCGTTCAATGCAGCGGCCGTGCTGAAGCTGGTCGAGGCCAAGGGGCGCACGCGGGCCGCGCCTCCGCCGGTGCTGATCCCCGGCATCCCGACTCTGGATGCGCTCGCGGAGAACGTGCCAGACGAAGTGCGTGCGCTCGTGGCGACATTTTGGCCGGGCGGGCTGACCATCATTCTGCCCGCGCAGTCGTCGCTGGCTTGGGATCTCGGTGACACCCGCGGCACCGTCGCGCTGCGGATGCCCGCGAACAAGATTGCCCTCGAGATCCTCGCCGAAACGGGCCCGCTGGCGGTGTCAAGCGCGAATCTCACCGGACGGCCCGCGGCGACGACCGCGCGGGAGGCGCAGGAGATGCTCGGCGAGAGCGTCGCGGTCTATCTCGATGGTGGCCCCGGCGGCACGGTGGCGTCGACGATTATCGACGCGACAGGCCTGCTTGGACCGGGCGGCAAGTTGACAATCGTGCGCGAGGGAATCATCTCGGCCGCCGACATCCGCGACGTCGTGGGGGCCGATAAATGCCACGAATAGTCTTTTACCTGCTGGTCTCCGGGGTCGCCGCGGTGGTCACCTATGCGCTGGCCGTGCTGATCTGGAAGTTGTCGACGAGATACCGGCTCTACCCAAAGATCCGTGAGCGCGATGTCCACACCCGCCCCACGCCCCGGCTCGGCGGTGTGGCGATGTTCCTCGGCATGGTTGTGGCATTCGCCGCGGCATCCCAGATTCCGATGCTGAGCCTCGTCTTCGCAGAACCCGGCAAGGTGTTTGGGCTTCTCGGTGCAGCGCTGATTATTGTGCTGATCGGCGTCGCCGACGACATCTGGGACCTGGATTGGATGACCAAGCTCGCCGGCCAGATCATCGCGGCCGGTTTTCTGGCCTGGCAGGGCGTGCAAATCTCCACCCTGCCGATCGCCGGTGTCACCATCGTGTCGCCCTATATTTCGCTCGCGATCACGGTGCTGGCGGTGGTGCTCGTCATGAATGCCATCAACTTCATCGACGGCCTCGATGGCCTCGTGACCGGGGTCGCGCTGATCGCCAACGGGGTGTTCTTCGTCTACACCTACCTGCTGCAGTCCCGCGCCCAGACCGAGTATTTCAACCTCGCCTCGCTCATCACGGCCGTGCTGATCGGTGCGTGCGTCGGTTTTCTGCCGCTCAACTTCCACCCAGCCAAACTCTTTATGGGGGATGCCGGCGCACTTTTGGTGGGCCTGCTGATGGCCGCTTCTGCCATCGCGGTAACCGGCCAAGTGGATCCGGGCGTGCTCGGCCAGAACGACAAGCTCACGGCCTACTTCCTGCCGGCGTTCATCCCGATCCTGCTGCCATTCGCGGTGCTGGTGGTGCCGCTGCTCGACTTTGGGCTGGCCATCGTCCGCCGCCTACGCGCGGGCAAGTCGCCGTTCACTGCCGATCGCAAGCACCTGCACCACCGGCTGCTCGACATGGGGCATTCGCACCTGCACGCTGTATTGATCTTCTACGGGTGGACGCTGGTGGTCTCTGTCGGCGTGCTGGCGTACATGTTTGTGCCGTTCACGGTCGCAACCCTCTTCATCGTGGTCGGCCTCATCGCGTGCGCGATCGTCACCCTCGCGCCGCTGAGCCGCAGCAAGGCACTCGAAGCCGCCGCGCAATCCACCGCGGCCGACGAAGAAACTCCAGAGGTCGCCCGTTTCGACGGGCTCGATGCGGCATCCGAAGACAACGACAATTCCCGGGAGACCGCATGAAATCCGCCACAGTCCTCAGCAGAGCGCTTTTCTTCGGCTCCATCGTCACTCTGGCTATCGCCGTTGTGGGGTCGATTGTCGGATATCTCCTCGCCGGCCTCGGCGGGTTGGCGAGCGCCCTGACCGGCGCAGGGCTCACCGCGCTGTTCATGGGCTTCACGGCTCTGAGCGTCGTGCTGGCCGCCCGTGTCACCCGTGACAAGCCGGGCAGCCCGCTCTACTTCGGCATCGTGGTGGGCATGTGGGGGCTCAAGTTCGTCGTCTTCATCGTGATCTTGGTGCTCGTTCGCGGCCAACCGTGGATGAGCCCATATGTCTTCTTCGTCGCAATGATTGCGGCGGTGATCGGCTCGCTGATCGCCGATGTGGTGGCCCTCGCCGGTGCCCGCGTGCCCTACGTCGGTGACATCGAGTTGCCGGGGCCGGCGCCCAGGTCAGAAACGGTCAAGAACCCCGATTCTTAGAGCATCGACCGGTCAAAGGCCCCGCAGAGTTTTGCTAAGGTTGACCTACATCCCACTGAGCGCGCCGTTCTGGTACGCCTGATGCAGGAGAATTCCACTGATCACGTCCGCTCTTCTTTCGCTCCTGCCGTACGTCGATGGTGACGGAAACGGCGGTGGTTTTCATGGACCTTCGATCGATGAATTCTTTCCTGGCGTCATACTCTTCGCGGGGACGCCGTTCGAACTGAACCGCGTCATGCTGATCCGGCTGCTCGTTGTTGTCCTCCTAGTGCTCGTGTTCTGGCTGGGAACGCGCAACATGAAGATCGTGCCGTCGCGCGGCCAGGTCATGTTCGAGTTCATCACCGGCTTCGTGCGCGACAACATCATCATCGGAACGCTCGGCGAGAAAGACGGCAAGCGTTTCATGTCCGTCCTGATGACGATCTTTTTCGTGACGCTCGGGATGAACATCACCGGCATCATCCCCGGCTTACAGATCGCGGGAACCTCAGTGATCGGCCTGCCGCTGATCATGGCGTTGGTCGCCTACTTCCTCTTTATCTACGCGGGCATCCGTCGGCACGGGCTGCGCTTCTTCAAGAACGCGTTGATCCTGCCGGGCGTGCCGATCGCGCTGACGCCGTTCCTGGCCCTGCTCGAGTTTCTCTCCACGTTCATCCTGCGCCCCATCACTTTGACGCTGCGACTGCTGATGAACATGGTGGCCGGTCACATGCTGCTGGTGCTCTGCTTCGCGGCAACCGACTTCTTCTTCTTCACCGTGCTGAAAGACGGAAACTTCCTCGGTCTTCTCGGCGTGGGCACGTTTGCTTTCGGAATCGCGTTCACCCTGCTCGAAATGTTCGTCGCGGCCCTCCAGGCCTACGTCATCACCATCCTCGCCGCCATCTACATCCAGATGGCACTGGCCGAAGAGCACTGATTCAGTCATGTCTCTCGGACAAGTAATCACCCCTGAAAGGAAACACCAATGAACGTTGTTGGACAGCTCGCACCTCTCGCCTTCGGACTCGCCGCAATCGGCTCCGGTATTGGCGTGGGCATCATCGTCGGAAAGACCATCGAGTCGGTCGCCCGCCAGCCTGAACTGCAGGGTCGCCTGCAGGGACTGATGTTCCTCGGTATTGCGCTGACGGAGGCCCTGGCCTTCATCGCGATCGCCGTCGCCTTCATCCCGTTCCCCGCACCGTAACCACCCGCGTCTTACTCACCACAACTCACTAAGGAGTCCGAGTGCTCAACGCATTCGTAGCGCAAGCCGCGCAGGCGACGCCGAGTCTGCTGATCCCGCAGCTCCCTGACCTGATCTGGGGCTCAATCGCTTTCGCCATCGTCTTGGTGTTTTTCACCTGGAAGGTCGTACCGCGACTGAACGCCGCGCTCGATGCGCGTCGCGATGCCATCGAGGGTGGCATCAAGCGGGCGGAAGAAGCTCAGGCGGGCGCTCAAGAGGCGCTGGAGCAGTACAACACTCAGCTGGCAGAAGCCCGCACCGCAGCCGCGGGCATCCGCGACCAGGCGCGCGAAGATGCCAAGCGGATCCGTGCCGAACTGGTGGAGCAGGCTCAGGCCGATGCGGCACGCGTGCTGACCAGCGCTCAGGCGCAGATCGAGGCGGAGCGCCAGAGTGCGTTTGTCTCGCTGCGCGCCGAGGTCGGTGCGATCGCGATCGACCTCGCCTCTGGCGTGATTGGCGAGAGCCTCAACGACAAGCGCTCCAACGACATCGTCGACCGCTTCTTGGCCGATCTCGAGGTCTCTGAAGCCGCCGCAGCAAAGGCAAAGGCGTAATCATGGGCTCAGCGACACGAGAAGCGCTCGGCGCGGCTACCGCCACGCTGGCGGCGCAGGGGGCGATCGACTTCGCCACGGGTGAGCAGTTACTTGCCGCCGCGCTCGTTGTCGACCACTCCGCAGCGCTGCGCTCGGCACTCGCCGACGACACCGCTCCGGTAGAAAACCGCAGGTCGATTGTCGCGGCAGTGTTCGGCCGCTACACGCCGGCGGCGAAGGCAGTGCTTGAGTCTGCGGCGAGTCAACGCTGGTCGAGCGAAGACGATCTCGTCTCCGGGATCGAGCGGCTGGGCATCCGTGCGCTAGCAGCTTCGGCCCCGAAGAGCGTGTCGATCGACGACGAGCTCTTCGCGTTTTCGACCGCGGTGACATCAGACCCCGACCTCGAACTCGCGCTGGGCAGCAGGCTCGGGGCGACGGCAGGCAAGGTTGCCCTCGTGGTAAACCTGCTCGGTGACAGGGCAAGCGCCCAGACCGTGGCGATCCTGAGCGCCCTTATCGGCCGACCGAGTGGGCGACGCATCGCCGGGCTTATCCGCTTTGCCGCCACGATTGTGGCCGAAGAGTCAAACCAATCGATTGCCACCGTGACGGTCGCAGCACCGCTCACGACCGCGCAGGCGCAACGCCTCGCGACCGCATTGTCTGCACAGCAGGGCACCACAATCCGGATCAATCAGATCGTCGATCCGAGCATCCTCGGCGGCATGCGGGTGCAGATCGGTGACGAGGTCACCGATGGCTCCATCGCCAGCCGCCTAGCGGATCTTCGACCTCGTCTCGCGAGCTAAGCTCGCCCACCGCCGTCACGAAAAGGGAAAACAATGGCACAGATCAGCATTAGTCCGGATGACATCCGCGACGCGCTCAAGGAGTTCGTCAAGACCTACGAGCCCGGCAAGGCCGCCACGAGCGAGGTCGGCTACGTGCTCGACGCCGCCGACGGTATTGCGCACGTCGAAGGTCTTCCCGGCGTGATGGCCAACGAGCTCATCAAGTTCTCTGATGGCACCCTGGGCCTGGCCCAGAACCTCGATGAAGACGAGATCGGCGTGGTCATCCTCGGTGAATTCACCGGCATCGTGGAAGGTATGGAGGTCACCCGCACGGGTGAAGTGCTCTCCGTCCCCGTCGGTGACGCGTTCCTGGGTCGGGTCGTTGACCCGCTCGGTGCCCCGATCGACGGCCTCGGCGAAATCGTCGCCGAATCGCGTCGTGCCCTCGAACTGCAGGCCCCCGGCGTCATGTCGCGCAAGAGCGTGCACGAGCCGATGCAGACCGGAATCAAGGCGATCGACGCCATGATCCCGATCGGCCGCGGCCAGCGCCAGCTCATCATTGGCGACCGCCAGACCGGCAAGACCGCCATCGCGATCGACACGATCATCAACCAGAAGGCGAACTGGGAGTCGGGCGACACCACCAAGCAGGTGCGCTGCATCTACGTAGCCATCGGCCAGAAGGGCTCCACGATCGCCGCCGTGAAGGGCGCGCTCGAGGATGCCGGAGCGATGCAGTACACGACGATTGTCGCGGCTCCCGCCTCCGACCCCGCCGGCTTCAAATACCTCGCCCCCTACACCGGCTCGGCCATCGGCCAGCACTGGATGTACGCGGGCAAGCACGTTCTGATCATCTTCGATGACCTGTCCAAGCAGGCAGAGGCCTACCGCGCGGTTTCGCTGCTGCTGCGCCGCCCACCGGGGCGCGAGGCCTACCCGGGCGATGTGTTCTACCTGCACTCGCGTCTGCTGGAGCGTTGCGCGAAGCTCTCCGACGCGCTGGGTGCCGGATCGATGACCGGTCTGCCGATCATTGAGACCAAGGCCAACGACGTCTCCGCCTACATCCCGACCAACGTGATTTCGATCACCGACGGCCAGATCTTCCTGCAGTCCGACCTGTTCAATGCCAACCAGCGACCGGCTGTCGACGTGGGCATCTCGGTCTCGCGAGTCGGCGGCGACGCCCAGGTGAAGTCGATCAAGAAGGTATCTGGAACGCTCAAGCTCGAGCTTGCCCAGTACCGCTCGCTCGAGGCGTTCGCGATGTTCGCATCCGACCTGGATGCCACCAGCCGCCGCCAGCTCGCCCGTGGAGCGCGTCTTACCGAGCTCCTGCGCCAGCCGCAGTACTCGCCGATGCCTGTCGAGAAGCAGGTCGTCTCGATCTGGGCCGGCACCAACGGCAAGCTCGACGAGGTACCTGTCGAAGACATCCTGCGTTTCGAGAGCGAGCTGCACGACTACCTCGCCCGCAACACGAAGGTTCTCGACACATTGCGCGAGACGAACGTGCTCGACGATGACACCGCCAAGGCGCTCGAGGCTGGGGTTGAGGCATTCAAGCTCGAGTTCCAGACCGGCGAGGGCAAGCCACTGCTGTCGGTGGGCACCGAGGTCTTCGCTGAGATCGAGCCAGAAGAGATCGCCCAGGAGCAGATCGTCAAGCAGAAGCGCGGCAAGTAGCCTATGGGCGCGCAACTTCGGGTCTACCGGCAGAAGATCAAGTCTGCCCAGACGACCAAGAAGATCACTCGGGCCATGGAGCTCATCTCCGCTTCGCGCATCCAGAAAGCGCAACAGCGGGTAGCGGCATCCGGCCCATACTCGCGCGCCGTTACGCGTGCCGTATCGGCTGTCGCGACTTTCTCGAACGTCGATCACATCCTCACGACAGAGCCCGAGAAAATCGAGCGCGCCGCGATTGTGATCTTCTCCTCCGACCGGGGGCTTGCCGGGGCGTTCAACACGAACGTGCTGCGCGAGGCGGGCGAGCTTGACGCTCGGCTGCGCGCTCAGGGCAAAGCGGTCGTGCACTACCTCGTGGGTCGCAAGGCCGTGGGCTACTTCGCCTTCCGCAAGCGCGCTGCTGAGCAGATCTGGATCGGCGGCACGGATGCCCCCGAATTCGGGATCGCGCAGGAGATCGGGGCGGCGCTCGTCGCCAAGTTCATTCAGCCGGCCAGCGAAGGTGGCGTGGACGAGATCCACATCGTCTACAACCGCTTCGTGAGCATGTTGGTGCAGGTGCCAGAGGTGGTGCGTCTGCTTCCGCTGGAGATCGTCG
>JANXTJ010000183.1 GCA_025352485.1 Salinibacterium sp. | reverse complement strand
GCAGCGGCAAGACGACCCTGCTTCGGATGATCAATCGCATGGTGGATTCGACGTCGGGTGCCATCGAGATCGACGGGCTGAGCATCCTCGATCGCAATCCGGTTCAACTGCGGCGCAGCATCGGCTACGTCATGCAAAACTCTGGGCTGTTGCCGCATTTCAAGATCGTCGACAACGTCGCGACGGTTCCCGTGCTCAACGGGGTGCCGCGCGCGGTGGCTCGCCGACAGGCGCTGGAGCTCCTCGACACCGTGGGGCTGAGCCGCGACCTCGCCAACCGTTACCCCGCCCAGCTTTCCGGTGGTCAACAGCAGCGGGTGGGCGTCGCGCGCGGCCTTGCCGCCAACCCCAACATTCTTCTGATGGATGAGCCGTTCGGGGCCGTCGATCCCATCGTGCGCGCCGAACTGCAGCAGGAGACGATCCGTTTGCAGCGCGACCTCAACAAGACCGTGGTGTTCGTCACCCACGATATCGACGAGGCATTCCTGCTCGGTGACCAGGTGGTCATCCTCGAGAAGGGCGCAAAGATCGCGCAGGTGGGCAGCCCGAGTGAGATCATCGCTAACCCCGCCAGCCAATTCGTCGCCGACTTCATCGGCATCGAGCACGGCAAACGCGCCCTCTCGATCAAGCAGACCGCGCACGGATCCATTCTCGTCGACAGCGAGGGTCGCGCCGCTGGGGTGCTCGTGGCTGGCGAGAATGCGGTCACAGAAGCTAGCCCGAGCGGGGTCAGCGCCTGATGTGGATTTTTGACAATTGGGCCATCATCGGCGCGCTCGCGCTGAATCATCTGGCTTTGGCGATTCCGCCGATCGTCTTCGGGTTCATTCTCTCGATTCCGCTGGGATTCGTCGCCTACCGTTTTCGACTGACCCGGGCTCTCGTCCTGACCCTGGCCGGCTTACTCTTCACCATTCCGTCGCTTGCCCTATTCGTCATCCTGCCGCCGCTCCTCGGGATTAGCTTCCTGAGTTCGCTCAACCTCACCATCGCCCTGACCATTTATGCGGTAGCCATCATGACCCGCTCGGTGGCGGATGCCCTCGCCTCGGTCGATCCCGCGATCCGCCAATCCGCCACCGCCGTCGGTTTCGGTAGCTGGCGACGCTTTTGGTCGGTGGAATTTCCGTTAGCAGGCCCGGTGGTTCTGGCCGGGCTGCGGGTCGCGGCGGTGAGCACCATCAGCCTGACGACGGTCGGAATCCTGATAGGGGTCGACAACCTGGGCTATTTGTTCACCAATGGTTTTCAGCGGCGCATCGTCGTCGAAATTCTTGCCGGCGTGGTCGGGGTGGTTCTCATTGCCCTCGTGGTCGACTACCTGCTCGTGCTGCTTGGTCGCGTTCTCATGCCGTGGGCCCCGCGCCGCACATCCCGCCGCCGAGGCTCGGCAATACCCCGCGCGGTTGAGGCGGCACCGTGAGCCTCTTCGCCGATGCCTTTGCTTGGCTGTTCTCGCCGGATCGGCTCACCGACTCACCGTCGCTACCCGAACTGGTCGGGCAGCACATTTTTTACACGATCGTTTCCGTCGTGATCGCCTCGGTGGTCGCGATTCCGATCGGCTACCTGATCGGGCACACCGGGCGCGGACGCGAGATCGCGGTGGGCATCTCAGGCGCCGCACGCGCCCTACCCTCGTTCGGCTTGATCCTGCTCCTGGTGTTGCTCATCGGGGTCACCCATAAGCCCCAGGCGGCCTTCATCGCATTCGTGCTGCTGGCGATCCCGTCGATCCTGGCGGGTGCCTACGCGGGGCTCGAGGCGGTCGATCGGCGGGTGATCGACGCCGCGCGAGCGGTCGGGATGACGGAGTGGCAGATCCTCTGGAGGGTCGAGGTGCCGCTGGGCCTGCCGCTACTGCTCGGCGGATTGCGCGCGGCGACGCTTCAGGTCGTCGCCACGGTTACCCTCGCCGCATACATCGGCCTGGGCGGCCTCGGCCTGCCGATTATCAAGGGCCTCGCGCTGCGGCGCTTCGACGAGATGCTGGGGGCGGCGCTGGTGATCGTGGCGCTCGCGCTCGTGTTCGACGGGCTGTTCGCGATTGTGCAGCACCTCATTATTCCGGCTGGCGTGTCAGCAGGTCGCCCCAAAGATGTCCGTCCGGCGTCATCCCGACGTCGGGCGGTGGTGGGATTAGCCACCAAAGAAAGAGAAGGATAAAAATGTTCACAGCGAGGAACAAGGGCAGGCTCGCACTTGGTGCGATCGTGGTCGGGGCGGCATTGGCCCTGTCAGGGTGCGCATCAGGTGATCCATTGGGCTCGGGTACAGGATCGGCGACGAACGCCGGATCCAGCACCATCACCATTGGATCGCAGGCGTATTACTCCAACGAAATCATTGCCGAGATCTACGCGCAGGCACTGGAGAACGGCGGCATCAAGGTCGTTCGTGACTTCAACATTGGCCAGCGCGACGCGTATTTGCCCGCCCTTTCCCAAGACCGGAGCAAGAGCGGAGCCGTCGACCTCTTTCCCGAATACACCGGCAACCTGCTGCAGTTCTATGCGCCAACCACCACGGTGACCAGCTCCAGTGATGTCTACGCCGCGCTGAAGACCGCGCTGCCCGCGGGCCTTCAGGTGCTCGACCAGTCGC
>JANXTJ010000169.1 GCA_025352485.1 Salinibacterium sp. | reverse complement strand
AAGATGATCCACAACGGCATCGAATACGCCGACATGCAGCTCATCGCCGAGGCCTACGACCTGATCCGCCGCGGCACCGGCAAGACGCCTGCCGAAATCGCCGACATCTTCACGCAGTGGAACACCGGCGAGCTCGAGAGCTACCTCATCGAAATCACCGCCCAGGTGCTCAAGCAGGTCGACGCTCGCACCGGGCTGCCGCTGGTCGACGTGATCCTCGATCAGGCCGGCTCCAAAGGAACCGGGGTGTGGACGGTGCAGACCGCGCTCGACCTCGGCATTCCGGTATCGGGGATAGCGGAGGCCGTGTTCGCGCGCGCACTGTCATCGAAGCCGGCGCAGCGGGCCGCCGCGGCATCCCTCCCCGGCCCCGATGAGGATGCCTGGCAGCCGGCCGACACCGAGGCCTTCATCGAAGGGGTGCGGTTGGCCCTGTACGCCTCCAAAGTGATCGCGTACAGCCAAGGGTTCGACGCGATCGTCGCCGGGGCAGAACAGTACGGCTGGGATATCAAGAAAGGCGAAATCGCCAAAATCTGGCGCGGCGGCTGCATCATTCGCGCCCGATTCCTTAACCGCATTACCGAGGCCTACGCCGAGAATCCCGGCCTCGTCTCACTCGTCACCGCCCCGTTCTTTGTCGACGTGGTGGCACGTGCCCAGTCCGCATGGCGCGATGTTGTTTCGGATGCCGCGCGGGCCGGCATCCCCGCCCCCGCGTTCTCGAGCTCGTTGGCCTACTACGACGGACTGCGCGCGTCGCGGCTGCCGGCCGCCCTCGTGCAGGGACAGCGCGACTTCTTCGGAGCGCACACCTACCAGCGCACCGACCTGCCCGGCACGTTCCACACGCTGTGGTCGGGCGACCGCAGCGAGATCGAGTCGGCGGGTAGCTCGCACTAGCTGCCGCTTCCCCCCGTTTTCAGGATCGCGCGGCCACCGTGTGCGCATTGCACACGCCCCGGCTGTCATCCTGAAAAGGGAGTCACAGCAGCGGGTGCGAGAATGGCGGGGCCATGGATGACCGTGAGGATTTCGACGAGCCGGAGCTCGCGCACTACGAGCCGCACGAAAAACCGCTGCGCAGCGCACGCCTCACCAGGATCATGCGCGTCGTCGTCGTCATCGGCCTTGCCGGGCTGCTGCTACCCGGGCTGCTGCTCACCGTGCAGACCGCGAACAACACCGCCCAAGACAGTTGCGCCGCCTATACCGCCTATCTCGCGCCCGAGGCGACCAGCTTCTCGGCGCGGTTCGAGCTCGTCAGCGCCAGTGGTATCGGGTGGAACTGTTACGCCCAGCAGTTCGGCGGCACGGAAGTGCTGCTCGCCGCGATGGGCATCATCCCCGGGCCCGCGCACATCCCGCGGGGGCCGGTCGAGCACTCCTAAAAAGGAACGCGGGCCGGAGCCGATGCTGAGCACGGGCTCGGCGGCAAGAACCGACCTACGCGGCCCCGTCGAACATCGAGGTGACAGATCCGTCGTCGAACACCTCGTGAATGGCCCGCGCCAGCAGCGGTGCGATCGGCAGGATCGTCAGCGTCGGGAAACGCTTCTCCTCGGGGATCGGCAGCGTATCTGTCACGACCACCGAGTCGATGAAATCGCTCTGCAGCAGGGTGGATGCCGGCTCCGAGAAAATCGCGTGTGTCGCCGCCACGACGACCTTGGTCGCCCCCGCGGCCTTCAGAGCTTCCGCCGCTTTAACGATGGTGCTGCCGGTGTCGATCATGTCGTCGACGATCAGGCAGACGCGACCGGCAACATCCCCGACAATCTCATGCACGGTGACCTTGTTCGGGATGAGCGGGTCGCGCCGCTTATGGATGATCGCCAGCGGCGCGCCCAGCTTGTCACTCCAGATGTCGGCCACGCGAACGCGGCCCATGTCTGGGGACACCACGGTCAGGGTCGTCGGGTCGAGAATCTTCTGGAAGTGTGCCAGCAGCACCGGCATCGCGAACAGGTGGTCGACCGGTCCGTCGAAGAACCCTTGGATCTGCGCGGCGTGCAGGTCGACGCTCATGATGCGGTCGGCGCCGGCCGCCTTGTAGAGGTCGGCCACGAGGCGGGCGCTGATCGGCTCCCGACCGCGACCCTTCTTGTCTTGCCGGGCGTACGGGTAAAACGGCGAAACGACGGTGATGCGTTTCGCGGAGGCCCGCTTCAGGGCATCCACCATGATGAGTTGCTCCATGAGCCACTCGTTGATCGGGTTGGTGTGCGACTGGATGACGAAGGCGTCGCAGCCGCGCACACTCTCGTCGTAGCGGGCGTAAATCTCGCCATTCGCGAATGTTCGCGCGTCGGTGTGCACCAGATCGGCGCCGAGTTCTTCGGCCACATCGATCGCCAACTGCGGGTGAGCTCGACCGGAAACGATCACGAGCCGCTTCTGTCCGGTGATCTTGATCTCGGACACTGTTCCCGCTCTCTGTCGACTACTGCGCGCCCTAATTGTAACCGGCCACAGCGTGCGAGTTTCCGGCCGGCCCGAGCTACTGCGCGTCTGTGCCCTCCGCCGCCCGGGCCGCCGCGGTACCGGGCCGGTTGGTCTGCACCCAGCCGGTCATGTTGCGCTGCGGTGCGACGGTGATGGCGAGGGCGCCGGCCGGGACATCCTTGCGCACCACGGTTCCGGCACCGGTGTAGGCGCCGTCGCCGATCGTGACGGGGGCGACGAACACATTGTGCGAACCACTTCTGACGTGTGAGCCGACGACGGTGGCGCTCTTGTTGACGCCGTCATAGTTCGCGGTGATGGTGCCAGCGCCGATATTGGACTGCTCCCCCACCGTGGTGTCGCCGATGTAGCTGAGGTGCGGAACCTTGCTACCCGCGCCGATGCTCGAATTCTTGGTCTCCACGAAAGTGCCGATCTTGCCGTCGGCGCCGAGATAGGTGCCAGCCCGCAGATAGGCGAACGGCCCCACGGATGCCCCAGCCCCGATCACCGCCAGCGTCGCATCGGTGCGCTTCACCGTCGCCCCCGCGCCGATCTCGCAATCGACGAGCGTGGTGTCCGGCCCGATGATCGCCCCAGACTGCACGAGAGTTGCGCCCTTCAGCTGTGTGCCTGGCAGCAGTTCGACATCAGCGGCGAGCACCACATCCGCGTCGATCCAGGTGGTCGCCGGATCCTGCACCGTCACGCCCGCCCGCTGCCAGCGGCGCACGATCAGCTCATTCATGCGACGGGATGCCTCGGCGAGCTGTACCCGGTCGTTGACGCCCGCGACCATCCAGCCGTGCTCCACGGGTACTGCCGCAACGCTGGCTCCCGAACCACGCAGCATCCCGACGACGTCGGTGAGGTATTTCTCTTGCTGCGAGTTCTTCATGGAGACGAGCGGCAGCTGCTGCCGCAGCGGCCCTACGCCGAACACGTATGTGCCCGAGTTAATTTCGGTAATCGCCAACTCGGCGGCGGTGGCATCGCTCTGTTCCACGATGGCCAGCAGTCGGCCGGCCGGGTCGCGCACGATCCGGCCGTAGCCGCTGGCGTCGTCCAGGATCGCGGAAAGAAGGGTGGCGGCGGCATTGGCAGCGCGGTGCTCGGCGATCAGTCGGGCGAGGGTGGCGGCATCCAGCAACGGAACGTCGCCGCTGACCACCACAACGTCACCGTCGAAAGCGTCGGGCAGGGCGGCGATGCCCACCTCGACGGCCCGACCGGTGCCGGGAATGTCGTCCTGGTCCACGATGATCGTAGCGGGCTGGAGCTCTGAGATGGTCGCCACCACCCGGTCGCGGTCATGGCGAACCACCGCGACGATGTGTGCAGGCTCGAGTGCTGCGGCGGCGGCCAGCACGTGGCCCACCAGCGTGCGCCCGGCGATGCCGTGCAGCACTTTGGGTAGCGCAGATTTCATACGAGTGCCCTGCCCCGCGGCGAGAACGATGACGGCGAGACGCTGGTCGATCATGATGCCTTCCCGGCCTGTGCGACCGCCATGGCCATTTGTTGTGGACTGCTCAGCAGCGCCCGTTTCCACGGCGCGACGCCGTCAATCTCGATCTGCAGCGAGAAGCTCAACACCGTGCGGATCAGCACCACGATGGCGAGCACCACCGCGTCGGTCAGCGACGGCGTGCTGGTGACCGTGCGCACGAGGTCGGCGGCGACCAGCACCTCGAGGCCAAGCAGGATGACCAGGCCGATCGAATTGCGGAGCGTCGTGAACGCGGCCATGCCATCCCGCGACATTCGCCAACGGCGGATCGCCAAACCCACGGACACCACGAAACCGACGGCCATCGCGCCGACCCCGATGAACTCGAAGACCTCGGCCACTGCACTAAAAATGGTAGTTGACACCCGTACATTCTGCCGGAGAGCGGCGCCGGGCGCGCCGCCCACCATGGGGATGTTCGGAGCTCCGCCTCCAGGGTTCGAACCTAGACCTAACAGCTCCAAAGGCTGTCGTGCTGCCATTACACCAAGGCGGACCGCATGAGATGCGCTACAAGTCTGCCAGACCCGGCGGGGTTCACCACGCGCGGTACCTGCGCCGAAAACGTGGCGGCCGAGTTACAGCTTGCGCCTGCGCCCGCGCGACGGCTCCACCCGGGATAATTGAGGCATGCCCGCCAGCGACGAAGTCGACCGCATCGTCGACGCGTGGACACGCGAGCGCCCCGACCTCGACTTTTCGCCCCTGCAGGTCTTGAGCCGGGTGGGCCGGCTGGCGCGCCACCTCGAGCGAGCCCGGCGCACGGCCTTCGCGGCATCAGACCTCGAGCTCTGGGAATTCGATGTGCTGTCCGCCCTGCGACGGGCGGGCGCCCCCTACCAACTCAGCCCGAAGGCGCTGCTGCAGCAGACCCTGGTCTCCAGTGGCACCATGACCAACCGGATCGACCGGCTCGTGACGCGGCGACTGGTGGAGCGGCGCACCGACCCGAATGACGGGCGTGGGATCCTCGTCGTCATGACCCCGGCCGGCCGCGAGCGCGTGGATGCCGCGATCTCGACCCTGTTGACCGCGGAATCGGAGCTGCTCGATCGGCTCCCGAAGGCCGACCAGGAGCGCCTCAGCGGCCTGCTGCGCAAACTCAGCCTCGACTTCGACTGACGTGCCGTCGCCTGCCGCAACGCCGCCGACCCCCGCGCGCGCGCTGATCCCTGGCCTCGGCCTCGCGGTCGCCACCGTCGTGCTCGCCAGCCTTCTGCACCTCGCGCTGCCGGTGATCCCGACACTGACCGCGTGCGTTGTGCTCGGGATCGGGTTCGCCGCGATCCCGTGGCCGACGCGGCTGCGCGACACGACACGGCCCGGCCTTGCCACGGCGTCGCGCCGAGTCCTGCGCCTCGGGATCGTGCTGCTCGGGTTTCAGCTCAGCCTGGTCGACATCGCCGGGCTCGGCTGGCTGGTGCTCGGTCTCATCCTCGCCATCGTGCTCATCACCTTCTGGCTGACTTTCGCGGTCGGGCGGCTGCTGCGGCTGCCCGGTGACGAATCGCTACTGATCGCGGCGGGGTTCTCGATCTGCGGGGTCTCGGCGATCGGCGCCATGAGCGGTGTGACCCGTTCCACCGAAAAGGAACAGGCCACCCCCGTCGCGCTCGTCACCCTGTGTGGCACTCTGGCGATCGCGGTGCTGCCGCTGCTGGCCACCGTCTTTGGCTTGAACGCGATGCAGTTCGGGATGTGGACGGGCGCCAGTGTGCACGACGTCGGCCAGGTCGTCGCGACGGCACAGATCGCCGGGGCGTCTGCCCTGGCCATCGCCGTCGTCGTCAAGCTCACCCGGGTCGCCCTGCTCGCGCCGATGATCGCTATCGCCGGGATCGCCCTGCGACGGCGCACCGGCGAGGGGACGCGCCCGCCGCTGGTGCCGCTGTTCCTGGT
>JANXTJ010000063.1 GCA_025352485.1 Salinibacterium sp. | reverse complement strand
CCTCCACCAGCGCTCGTGCCGTCGTGGCGAGCCCCGACGGCGAGAATCGGCCCTCGGTAAAACGAGAAATGTTGGCGGCCGTCGCGAGATAGGTCTTGCCGGCCGTCTGCAGGCCGGCGACCCAGCGCCATGACAGGGTGTTGGAAGCGGCATCCCCGTCAAGAAGGTGACGATAGAAGAGGTCAGCGCCAAGCTGCCATGGCAGGCCGAGAGTGAAAATCCAGATACTCGCGAACCACATTCTGGTGTGGTTGTGCAGGTAGCCGGTGTCGACCAGCTCGCGCACCCAGGCATCCATCGCATCAATTCCGGTGCGCGCGGATACGGCGTCCAGGTAGTTGACCGACTCGGATTCGCCGGCAAGCGTCAGTGCTGAGACGTCGCGCCGATACCGACGCCACACCTCGGGGTTTTGCTCGAGCCACCCCTTCCAATAGGTGCGCCAGAACACCTCCTGCACGAATTTCTCGCACACCCCGACGCGATGCCGTGCGAGCACCGCCGCCACCACCTCGCGCTCGGTCACCAAGCGGTGGCGGATATACGGCGACAGGTTCGAGACATTTTCCCGGGCTGGCCCGGTGTCGTGATTGCGGTCTCTGGCATAGTCGGCGCCCGCGTAGGGGACGAACAGAGCGAGAGACTCAAGGCCGAAAGCGCGGGTGGGCGTAAACATCTTTCTCATCATGCACCGGGACGTTGTGTCGCGGCCACCGCCACTATGTCGTCGCATGACGGGCCGGCGTCCTCCCCCTGGTGAGCTGACCTATCGTGGAAGCTCCGATGAAGACCCGCACGAAAGGCACAGTCTTGACGACGACAAGCATCAGCGATCAGGTTGACGAGTTTAACGTGGGCTTCACCGCCCAGATCGGCCCTGACCTCTCGGCTGTGTTTGATCGGGAGCAGCGAGACCTCATCGGCGACGGCGTGCCCGCCGATGCAGTTGCCGTTGGTGACACTCTTGCCGATGCCGTGCTTGTTGGTCCGGATGGGCAGAACGTGACCCTGTTCGCCGTGACTTCTGGGCGGCCTGCGGTACTCGTGTTTTACCGTGGCGCCTGGTGCCCGTACTGCAACATCACCCTGCGCACCTACGAACGCGAACTTCGCCCGGAGCTAGACCGTCTCGGCGTTGCGCTGATCGCGATCAGCCCGCAGACCCCGGAAGGCTCCACCGCTGCCGTGCAGGGCGGCGAGCTCAACTATCCGGTGCTCTCCGACCCGTCGAACACCTTCATCCGATCGCTCGGCATCGTGACCGAACCGAGTGCAGCGGCGCGGGTCGCGCACACCGAGCTGGGATTCGATGTCGCCGACAGCAACGCTGACTCCACCGCCGGCATCCCGTTTCCGACGGTGCTCATCGTCGACGCCAATGGCACGGTGACGTATGCCGACATTCACGTCGACTACACGACACGCACCGAAGTATCGGCGATCCTGGCGGGCGTGGCACTGTAGGAATCGACTGTTCTCTCCGCCAAGTTGACAGCGGGACCGAATACCATTCGGCCATGGCTGAGCTAAAAGGGAATGTCGTACTGGTGGTGGGCGCATCGGGAGTTTTGGGCTCCGAGGTTGCGCGGCAACTGGAGGCTGAAGGGGCGACAGTCGTGCGCTCTGGGCGCAACCCGGCACGACTCGGCGGCGCGGACTCTGTCGTCGCCGACCTCGGTTCCTATTCGGCCGCAGCGGATATCGTCGCAGCAGCTTTTACCGCCCACGGCCGCCTCGACGGCGTGGTCATCGCGGCTGGGGTAGTAGCGTTCGGGCCCGCCAGCGACGTGAGCGACGAGACGATCGAGCAACTCTTCAGCACCAACGCTCTCGGCCCGATTCGCCTCATCCGCCAGGCGATTCCCCATCTCACCCTGTCCGCCGCGGCCGGCCGCAAGCCATTCATCGTGACCATCAGCGGCATCGTGGCCGAATCTCCGGCCGCAGGCTTAGCGGCCTACTCCGCCTCCAAGGCAGCGCTGGCCGCGTTCGTGCAGGCCGCATCCCGAGAGCTGCGGCGCGCGGGCATCCGGATGCTCGACTCCCGCCCCGGCCACACCGAGACCGGCCTCGCGGGCCGGGCAATCGCCGGCGTCGCCCCGGCCTTTCCGCAGGGTCACGAGCCGGTGGACGTGGCGAAACGGATCCTGCGCGCCATCGTGGACGACGAAAAAGACCTGCCGAGCTCTGCGTTCTGAGCGCTGCGCTCGGGAGGTTTGTTCACCTGGTTCACGCTGGCGGGAAGGCTGCCGCGAGCGTGTGGAACAGATCGCTCACAGCTGTGGACCCGAGTGGGCCGGGTTGCGATATCTGACTAGTAGCTTTCTTCGGCCAGAGAATCTGGAACTCCCCGATTGAACATTTCCCAGCAACGGCCGTGAGCCATTCGCTACCATCGCAGCAACCACAAACGTCCGGAAGGGCATCCCCATGACGTCGCCTAACTCGCCCCGCCAATTCCGCCCACAGTCCCCGAGCGTCGCCGGCATCGGCTACCTCATTTTCTTCAGCCGCTGGCTGCAAGCGCCCCTCTACCTCGGGCTGATCATTGCCCAAGCGATCTACATCGTCGTGTTCATGACCGAGCTGTATCACCTCGGTGAAGAGGTGTTGAAGAATCCCTTCGCGATCAGTGAATCCACGATCATGCTGAGCGTCCTCGGGCTGATCGACGTCGTCATGATCTCCAACCTGCTTATCATGGTCATCATCGGCGGCTACGAGACTTTCGTTTCGCGCATTCGCTTAGACGGGCATCCCGACCAGCCCGAGTGGCTCTCTCACGTCAACGCCAACGTGCTTAAAGTCAAACTCGCGATGGCGATCATTGGCATTTCGTCCATTCATCTACTCAAGACCTTCATCGAGGTGAACGACCTAGAGGCTCCGGCTGGAACCACGCAGAACGAAACGGGGGGAACCTACACGTCGGCCGGGATCTTCTGGCAGGTCATCATCCACTCGGTCTTCATCGTCTCCGCCGTCGCCCTGGCATGGATCGACAGGATCTCTCGAGGTGCAACGGCTCGCAATGACCACTCGCTTCCCGCGGCTCCCAGCAATGGCGATTACGTGGCACAGTCAACTCTGGCGCCAGCGGCGCTCGCGTCGACAAATTCTGCCCACAATGAAGCGCTCGCCGCGCACTACGAACTACTGGCGATAAATCTGCGAGCGCGCTGAGGGCGCACAGGATTCCGGGCTGCGCTTAACCGCAACTCGAGCGGTCAGGGTGATCGTAGTCCGGCGAGCAGCAGTTCTATAGCCGCACGCGCTTCCGACGACCAAAGCGGCCGATCCGTTGCTGATCCGATGCCGTGCAGCACGATCATCACCGCACCGACGGCCACGTCACTGCGGATGACACCGTCGATCGCAGCCTGGGCCAGAAGATCGGCGACGGTGCGCTCGAGCTCGATTCCCCCGTCTGCTAGCGCTGCCGGGTCTGCGACTGCTGCGAGGGCCCGGGCCAGGCCGGTGTGGGCCAGTACGTACTCGACGAAGCCGCGCAGGAAGGCGTCGAGATTCTCGCTCGCGGACCGAGTCGGGTCACGAGCCTGGTCGCAAAGCATGGCCACCTCGCCCTCATACACAGCGGCAGCCAGCGCTTCTCGTGTGGGGAAGTGCCGATAGAGCGTTCCGACTCCCACGCCGGCACGCGCCGCAAAGTCATCGAAGCGCAGGTGTTCGTCCTGATCGAACACGTCCCGGGCCGCTGCCACGATTGCATCCCGGTTGCGACGCGCATCCGCTCGAAGCGCCCGTACTTCGGCCACGATGCATCCTCTCGTTGACAAGCGGAGATTGTCTCCATATATTGTAACCGGAGATAACCTCCATCTTATCGAAGGGGCCAGTCATGCGCATTTTGATGTTTGGGCGCGGAGTGATCGCGACAATCTACGGGCGCGTGCTTCACGCCGCCGGGCACGACGTCGAGTTTTACGTGCGCCCAGTTCGCGCTGCCCAGTACGGGGCTGAGGTGCAATTGGACTGGATCGACGGGCGCCGCAAGCCGTTCGGCCGACGGGTGCGTGAGTCGTTTCGAACTCCGTTGCGGGAATCGATCGACCCGAGTGACGGATTTGATCTGATCGTGCTCAGCGTCGGGCATCATCGTCTCGCCGAGGCAGCCGCGTTCCTCGCCCCCCGATTGGGCGCGGCGACGGTCCTGGTGTTCGGCAATCTGTGGGATGAGCCACTCGCCGCAGTCGCGCCGCTTCCGGCCGATCAAGTGGTTTTCGGATTCCCGCAAGCTGGCGGCGGTTTCAGTGAAGACGGAGTGCTGTTGGGCGCGATGTTGCCGTCCGTCATCATCGGCACCACGGACGCCACGCCGACGCCGCGAGAGCAGGAAGTGTTCACGGCGTTCCGGCAGGCTGGCCTCGCCGTTCGCCAGGAGAAGGACATGCGGGGGTGGCTGTGGCTCCATTTCATTGCCGATGCTGGCATGTTCGCCCAGGCGTTGCGGAACGGGTCGTTGGCGAACATGATCGGGGACCGTCGAGCGTTCCGCGACGCGTTCTTGACCACTCGCGAGCTGCTGCCCGTTCTCGAGGCTCGGGGTGTCGACCTCCGTCGGCATCGCAATGCCATGCTGCCGTACCGGCTGCCACGCCTGTTCGCTGCGGCGTCCGGACGGGCGACTTTGCTGATCCCGCTCGCTCAACGGAGCCTCGCGGCGCATACGGATCCGCACGCGACAGAGGCACTCGCAGTCCTCGAGGACACACTGCGCGAAGCGCGCCAACTGAAAATCCCGACCCCTCGCCTCGAGCGGTGAAGTTCTGCGATCGTTTGGAAGAGCTGCCCTGCATCCTCTCGATGACCACGACCACTTGCCATGGCCTCCGTCGTCCGTTCTGACGGCCGTGTTACGACGTCAAGCCGCGTACCCGTGATCGGGCAGCGATCGCATCAATGAGTTTGTCGACGTACTCATTGCCTGCCGAGTCGGTGAGAATTTCATCGCGCGTGGTCGCGAACGCATCGGCGACCCGGCCGCGGAATGCGGTGCACACTCGCTTCTGCATAGTCTGGATCGACTCGTAGAGTCTTCGCCGCTGCCAAAAAGTTTTTCAGCGCAATCCCCGCCATCGCGCGCACTCCCCCGATGGTCACGGCCGAAACAACGGTCTCGCGTCCCCCGTAAAGAACATTGGTACCGAGGTCATACAGGGGCGCCAAGCGCATTTGACGACCGAGATGAACGACGGCGTAGTTCTTGGCGTGTGCATCGGTGTTGATTGCGGCAACGGTGAAGACAAGTGCATCGAATAGCGCACGTCTCGCTTTCTCTGCTGCGACAGGGGGGAGGCGCTCAAGAGCCGCGCGAAATCGCCGAGCCCCGGGCCACCGTCCGCCTGGTATTTGAGGGCGGGGTCAACGGCCAGCGCCTGGGCCAAGTCTTCCTGGTGCAATCGGTGCAGCCTCCCGTCTCGCAGAACACGATCGAAACGCTTGCTGATGAAAACGTGATCACGACGACCCGTGGTGATGACCTCGTGATCCGCGACATCGAGCCTGAGATGTCGCGCGGCACGCATCGTAAGAAACTCGTCGAGATCATAGCGGTCACCGGATGCAGCGGGCTTCAGAATGTGGGTTGTCGGCGTGGAGTCAAGGGGCACAGCCCAGCGCCCGTCGGGTGCACGGTAGAGGGCAAGTTTCGGCTGCGCGCCCGCCAGGCTCCAGCGAATCCCGTCTCGGTCGCGTATCCAGCTCTCCGCATCGGCATGCATCTCTGAGATGAGACCATCAAAATCGTCGACGAATTGGATTGCACTGGCGCGGGCAGCCGCGTCGTCTGATGCTGCCTCCGCGGGCAACAGTTGCAGCGCACCGGCCGTGTCACGGCCGACGTGGTGCAGCAGAGCCATGGGGTTTCGTGCGCTCGTGCTGTATCTCGCTGCCAGGGGGCTCAGTGTTCGTTCATTATCGGACAGCAAACCCCGCAGAAAGGGTCTGGTGATTTGGTTTTTGTACCGCGCCCCGAAGGCGATGGGCATAGCGATCGAGAGCGGCGTGGAGTTCGATGGCAGCTCGTCGTCATAGCTGAAACTGATCGCGCCGGCAGGTCGACGAGCAGCACGTCACGGTCGGTGCGACGGATCACCGCGAACATCTGGACGACGTGCGCTCGGAGGCTGTCGACGGACAGGTGGACGGTGTCGATGCTCACCGGCATTGCGACTGTTCACTGCTGCTCTCGCAAATACACTATTTTGTATCCTAAATCGGCGTCACGCCCGAAATTCCTTACCTACCTTCGTGGAGTCGTCCCGTGCGAATAGTGCGTCGCTGTATGTCCTTGGCCGCTGTTGTTGTTCTTGCGTCGCTCGCTGTGGTGGGCGTCCCGGCCTCTGCAGAAGCGGCACCCCCGTGGACTCCACCCGTGAATGTCTCTGCTGCCGGTGGTAAAACAGCCCATCCTCAAATCGTGTCGACCAGTGCCAATGGGTTAGCCGCCATCTGGGAGCGCAGCAATGGAACAAACACTATTGTGCAGTCAAGTTCGTCCACCGATAGTGGTGCCAGCTGGTCGACCCCGGTGAATCTTTCTGTCTCCGGTCGCGACGCCCACGCCCCTCAGATTGTGGTGACGGGGGTGACTGCGTTGACCGCAATCTGGACCCGCAGCAACGGAACAGACATCATTGCACTGAAGCGCCCCAGGTTCTCTGCCGCTCCTATGCGGGTTGCGGCTCTCGGTTGAGGGTCGCGTAGTGGGCGTTCTCGAACTCGGCTGGTGGGACGTAGCCGAGGCTTGAGTGAAGCC
>JANXTJ010000051.1 GCA_025352485.1 Salinibacterium sp. | reverse complement strand
CCTGAACGCTCTGCGGAAGCGACGCCAGCAGGGCGCGGGGGTTGGTGTCGTCGAAGATGATCTCGGTCTGCACATAGGCGCGGTATAGCTCGGTGAATGCCCGCAGCTGCAGCAGCCCGTGTTTGCCCTTGGAGACGGTGCTGAGCCACTCTCTGGTGCGCTTGGTGGTGGGCAGGCGTTCGATGAGTCTCTCGGCACGCACGACCTGGTGTTCGCGTTTCAGGAGCGCCTTTTCGACTTTCTGGCCGCCCGGGAACCGCCAGAGCGGAACCTTGATGTCGCCATTTTCGTCTGGCAGCGGGTTTTTCGTGAAGTAAGCGTTCACGTTCTCGTACATGCGGTGGAACGGAAGCGGGTTGCTCTTGCCCGATACCACCTGAAAATACTGGGCGGCGTTCGGTGCGGCCGGGCGGGCGGCTACCGCGAGGGCGGCATTGACGACGAAGTCGACGGGGATCACGTCGAGAATCGAGTCGGGTAGCCCCGGAAAGTCGGGCAGCTGGCCGCGACCGTAGGCAATGATCAGCGGGTCGGCGACCTTGAAGCCATCGATCCAACCCGGGAACGGGTGGTGCAGCGAACTCTCGATAATCGAGGGGCGCACGACCGACAGCCGGTGGCCGGCCTGCGACCACAATTCTTCGGCTGCACGCTCTGCGAAGGCTTTGGTCAGCGTGTAGACGTCGGTCCAGCCGAGGCTCTCGGCTCTGGTGCGGCCGTAGTCCACCAGACGCTCTCGCACCCACTCGGTGCGGGCGGTCTCTGCGAAGCCGGCGACGGCTTGGGGGCCGGTCTTGCCGTGCCGAGCCCGCGCGGCGGCGAGCTGCGAGCGCAGCGCTTCGGGCTGGCGCGATTCGAGTTCCACCCGCTGGCGGGCCGACTTTGCGGCTTCGTATTCCGCACGCCAGTCGACGGCGTGGGTCAGCGATGCCTCCGGCGCGATGCCCTTGCGAATGCCGCCGACATATGCCGTGGAGATGTGTACAACATGCGGATCACTCTTGCTGGCGAGGAGGGCGCCGTAGACGCCGTAAGCCCCGCCCACGTTGGTGTCGAATGCCTCATCGATGGGCGGGTCGAATGATACCGTCGAGGCGCTGTGGATGACCACATCGATGTCGTCGGGCAGCACGCCGACGTTGCCCAGCGAGCCGTCGTGGGCTGTCACGCGCTTCGCAAAGATGGCGCGCGCCGCGTCGGCACCGCCGACGGAGGCGATCCAGCCGGCAAACACCGGTTTGCGCAGCAGGCCTTCGAGGCGGGTCTGGCCGCTCAGGCTGCCCTTGCCGCGCACCAGCGCCGTGATGCGGGTGCCAGGATGCGACGACAGCAGTCGTTCGAGGATCGCCTGACCGAGGAAGCCGGTGCCGCCGGTGAGGAAGATGTGTTCGTCGGTGAGGATCTGGCGGATTTCGGTCGTCACTGGTGGGCGGCCTTTCGGATCAGGGATAGTCCGGACTGGCCGGGCAGGGTGTCGATGCGGGCATCAAGTTCGGAGACAATGTCACGAGCGGAGCCAAAGAGTCGCTCAAAGAAGAACGCGGTCTCGTCTGGAGGTTCGGCTTTGGCACCGAGGGGCCACGGCGTTTTTGCTAGGCGCCTTCTGGTGATGGAGCGGGCCTGCTTCGACTCGGTAAGCCGGTAGCGGGACTGTGCCTCGAAGAACACGAGCTGACGATCTTTGAGGGCTTGGAACGTCGCGATCGTGGTGGCAAGTTGGGGGTGTGACTCTAAAACCAGCAGTCGCGAGTATGCGGCTTTACTGAGCCAGGTATCGACGGTGCCCAGGGTCATGTGCACGGCGATCATCGGCAGCCCAATGATGTTGGCCACGATGGACTCACGAATGGTGCGCTCAGGCGGGGTGACGAAGGGTGCACGGTTGACGTCGGTGCCCTCGGGCTGGTGGGCGAGACCGATCTGCTCGAAGGCGTCGGCGATCCAGTACTTTTCGAAAGCCCAGCTGGTGAGGAAGGCCGTGATGCGTGCGTCTTTGTGGGTCGCGGTGACCAGCACGCTTCGCAGGTGGGTCATCGTGGCTCGCTCGATTACCTGAAGGTAGCGAATGATGCGCAGCGCCTCCGAGTTCAGCGGATTGCTGCGGTAGGAGTCGAGTCCCAGCTCGTCGCGGTGGCTCCCTGCGACGGTTCTGGCGTAGTCGCGCACATCGAAGTCGGGGGCAGGAAAACGCATGATGTCGACCGCACCGTGCGCGGACACCTCGTTATGCTCTGGCATCCGTTTTACCTTCCATTGACCGTGTGCTCAAGTCTACCCAATCGTCGCTACGGTGCCCGTAGCGTAATGTATCCAGCATGGCAACGGCTCTCATCACGGGCGGCACATCCGGCATCGGAGCCGCATTCGCCCGGCAACTGGCCGCTGCCGGGTACGACCTGGTGCTGGTCGCTCGCGACCCGAAGCGCCTTGCCAGCGTCGCGGCCGATTTGCATGCCGCTTCAGGCATAAACGTGGAGACCATCAGCGCCGACCTCGCGAAGCGAGAAGACGTCGCGGTCGTCGTCGCCCGCCTCGATGATTCGACGCGGCCGATCGACATGCTCGTGAATAACGCCGGGATGGCTGTGCCGACCGCGCTCACCGATCCGGACACGACGCTGCACGACAGCGCATTCGAGGTCATGTGCCGGGCGATTCTGGTGCTCGGCGGCGTCGCAGGGCGCACCATGGCCGCGCGCGGTTCTGGCACCATCATCAACATCTCCAGCTTGCAGGGCTTCTTGGCGACCGGTTCGTACGGCTCGATCAAGGCCTGGGTCACCG
>JANXTJ010000017.1 GCA_025352485.1 Salinibacterium sp. | reverse complement strand
TGCGCGAGCAGCAGGGCGAGGGCATCATCCAGGCCGGGGTCACAGTCGAGCAGGATTTTCTGAGACATGGGTCAAACGTACCGACCGATCGTGTGCCGGCCCACCACGACTGTGGCGTCGAGATCATTGTCTCGAATAACGCGGGGCTCAAGCCCGGCCGCCGTGACGAGCCCGACGAGCGCGGGCACCTGTCGCTCACTGACCTCGGTGACGAGGATCCCTTCCGGCGCAAGCCATCGGCGTGCGGCTTCGAGCAGCCGCCGCAGAACCGCCAGGCCGTCCGCGCCGCCGTCGAGGGTTGCTCGCGGCTCGAAGTCTCTGGCCTCGTGGGGTAGCAACGGGATCGCATCGGTCGGAACGTATGGCGCGATCACCACGAGCAGGTCGACGCGGCCCATCAGCGAGCGCGGTAGCGGGTCGAAAAGGTCACCCTCGTAGACGTTGTCGACATTGTTGCGCGCGCAGGCCACCGCCACAGGGTCGGCGTCTGAGGCGTGCAACTCGGCGGCGCCGATCGCCTCGGCCAGCGCGGCACCCACCGCACCAGAGCCACAACAGAGGTCGAGCACGACAGCCCCGGGAGCGACGATCAGCGCGGCCTCACGCACCAGAAATTCGGTGCGCGGGCGCGGCACGAAGACACCGGGGCCGATGACATAGCGCCGCCCGGCGAACTGTACCCAGCCGAGCACGTGCTCCAGCGGCAGCCCGTCGACCCGCAGCCGCACCATGCGCTCGAGGTCGGCCGCATCCCGCGCGGTGGCCTCGAGCAGGGCCGCCTCGTCTTCGGCGAACACGCAGCCGGCGGCTCGCATGCGCGCAACGATGGTCATGAAGAATCAGAATATTCGCAACGGCTCGGGGCCGCAGGACACGCGGCATAGAATTTCGTGTGCCCTCCGAGACCCCCGACGCGATTGATCCGATCGACGCGATTGATCCCGACGATCTCGCGACGACACTGCGAGTGCTGGCGGCCCTGAATGACCTCGATGAGGAGCATGCCGATTTTGTGCTGGTGCGCCAGGCCACCGCCAAAATGTTCAAGGCCGTTAAGAAGGAGCGCCGCCTCGAGAAGCGGGCCGTCATTGCCGACGCCGACCGCAGCGTGATCGCCGCCACCGCGACCGGGGCGCCCGACCGCATCGATGACGAGACCCGCGGCATCCCGATCAGTACCAGCAGCACGGCCGCGCAGGCCGGCACCCTGATCAAATCCCGCGCCTGCTACATCTGCAAACAGCAGTACACCACCGTCGACGCGTTTTATCATCAGCTCTGCCCGGACTGTGCCGCGATGAGCCACGCCAAACGTGACGCCCGCACCGACCTGACCGGCAGGCGCGCCCTGCTGACCGGTGGCCGCGCGAAAATTGGCATGTACATCGCGCTGCGACTGCTGCGCGACGGGGCGCACACCACGATCACGACGCGTTTCCCGCGCGACGCCGTGCGTCGTTTCACGAGCCTGCCCGACTCCGCAGACTGGATCCATCGGCTCAAGGTCGTCGGCATCGACCTGCGCGACCCGGCCCAGGTCATCGGCTTAGCTGATTCCGTGGCCGCCGACGGGCCGCTCGACATTCTGATCAACAACGCCACGCAGACGGTGCGCCGCTCCCCCGGCGCCTACCAGCCGCTGGTGGATGCCGAACTCGCCCCGCTGCCCGACGGCCCGCTTCCCGAGTTGGTCACCTTCGGCCACACCAATGACCCGCACCCGCAGGCACTGGCGCGCAGCGTCACAGCCCACCCGATTCTGGCCGCGGCGGCATCGGCGGCCGACGAGCTCACCGAGCAGGCCATGAGCGCTGGGTCAAGCTCGTTGCAGCGCCTCGCCGCTGGCACCGCGATCGATGCCGGGGGTCTGCTGCCCGACCTCGCCGACGAGAACTCGTGGACGCAGCACGTCGACGAGGTCGATCCGCTCGAGATGCTCGAGGTGCAGTTGGCCAATACCACCGCGCCATTCATTCTCGTGTCGCGACTGCGGCCGGCGATGGCGGCATCGGCGGCCCGGCGCACTTACGTGGTCAACGTCTCCGCCATGGAGGGCGTCTTCGGGCGCGGCTACAAGGGGCCGGGGCATCCGCACACCAACATGGCTAAGGCCGCCGTCAACATGCTCACCCGCACGAGCGCGCGCGAGATGTTCGAGTCAGACGGCATCCTGATGACGAGCGTAGACACCGGCTGGATCACCGATGAGCGACCGCATGCCACCAAGGTTCGCCTCGCCGAGGAAGGCTTCCACGCCCCGCTCGACCTCGTTGACGGCGCCGCCCGCGTCTACGACCCGATTGTGCGTGGTGAGGCCGGCGAAGACATCTTCGGGGTCTTCCTCAAGGACTACACCCCCGGCTCCTGGTGAGCGATGATTTCGGCGTTTTGCCCTTCCCGTTCGCGCCGGGAACCCGCGTCACGGTGCGGTACCTGCTGCCAGATGGGCGGGCGACGGATGCCCTGGGCTACCTGCTCAGCATCGATGACACCCACTGCGTCGTCGATACCAAGCGGGGCAACGACCGCATCGCGCTGCAGCGGATTATTGCGGCAAAAGCCGTGCCGCCGCCCCCGGCGCCGCGCCCACGCTGAGGCCGGAGCCGGCCGCGCCGAGGTCGCGCGACAGGCCAGACAACAGGCCGAAATAGGGGCACGGCCTAAGCTGGACAAGACGGCTGGAGACGACGGCTGGAGACGACGGCTGGAGAGTGGAGGCACGGTGACGCAGGTGACGGTTGCGAAGAGTCCGCGGCATCCCGAGGTCGACGACCGCATCTTTGCGGCCGCTTTGGCGGTTCTGCGCAGCAGGGGCCCGGTCGCGGTCAGTGTGGAGTCGGTTGCCGCCGCATCCGGGGTCGCGAAGACGACCATCTACCGACGCTACGAGAACCGGGAGTCGTT
>JANXTJ010000016.1 GCA_025352485.1 Salinibacterium sp. | reverse complement strand
GTCGCCGGAGCGCCCCGCGTAGCGCGCCACGACCGGCCCGCCCGCCGCGACGTATACCGGAATGGGGGTGTCGGGGCGATCGTAGATCGATGCCTCGTGGGTCGAGTAGTAGTCGCCGTCAAAGCTCACGCGATCTTCGGTCCAGAGCTGCCGCATCAGCGCGATGGATTCCCGCAGCCGCGCGAATCGCTCCTTGAATTCCGGCCACGGCTGCGCACCGGCGCCGTTCCAACCGGCGGCCACGTCGTTGAGTGCCTCACCCGTTCCGACGCCCAACATGATGCGGCCGGGATACAGGCAGCCCATCGTCGCGAAGGCCTGGGCGAGCACCGCAGGGTTGTAACGAAACGTCGGGGTCATGACGCTCGTGCCGATCGTGATCGTCTTCGTGCGCTCCCCCACGGCGGCCATCCAGCTCAACGAGAAGGGCGCGTGCCCACCCTCGTGGCGCCACGGCTGCAGATGATCACTCACCGCGACGCTGTCCATGCCACGTCCCTCCGCGGCCACCGCGATCTCGACGAGCTCGCGTGGGGTGAACTGCTCTGCCGATGCCTTATAGCCAAGTTTGAGGGTCACGTATCTATTCTGGCCCCGCCTCGACGGCGGCGGGCAATCCACGGCAGCGGTGACCGATTTCGCCCAATGTTCACCGGCGGTTTGGTGGGCCGTGCGGCGCGAGGGTCAAGATGGGCCACATGACATATGCGGATATGTTTTACCTTGTCGAAGCCGGTCAGGGGCGCTGGTTCGTACGCCATCAGATCACGGGTCTCATGGCTGGCCACGTCGTTCGCACCTCGCAGGGCTTCCTGCTCACCGAGGCAGATAGCCAGCACAGCGAGATTTTCGTCACGATCGACGATGCGCTGCGCGGCCTCTACGCCGCCGCCTAAATCTGCCGCCGATAGACGGCCGACGGCGGTCGAGTGAACTCTCGCCGCGCCCGATCCCCGGCGTGTTGCGGTGCCGTAGTCTGGGGCAACAATGACCGAAACTTCCGTCGGTATCCTCACTGCCAGCGGTCGAGCTAGCGCACCGCGAACGCTGCTTGACATCCTGCGCGAGACGTCCGCGCGGTATCCCGATGCTTCGGCCCTCGATGCCGGCAACGGCGCTCTGAGCTACGGCGAACTGCTGTCGCGGGTACTGGCGGCAACGTCACGCCTGCACGCCGCCGGGGTGCGTCGTGGCGACCGCGTCGGTGTGCGCCTCGCCTCTGGCACCCGCGAGCTTTACGTCTCGATCCTGGCAATCATGGCGGCGGGTGCCGCCTACGTTCCGGTGGATGCCGATGATCCCGAGGAGCGCGCCGAGCTGGTTTTCCACGAGGCCGCCGTGTCCGGAATTATCGCGGGCGAGGGCGTCTTCACCGCGACTCGCCGCGATTTGAGCGTCGTCTTCGAGGAACCCCACGCGGCCCTCTTTACCGGCAGCCCGCCGCATCCGAGCAGGTCTGCCGACCCGGCTAGCGATCGCCCGACGCCGGGCGATGACGCTTGGATCATCTTCACCTCGGGCTCGACCGGCACGCCGAAAGGCGTCGCGGTGACCCACCGGTCTGCCGCCGCTTTCGTCGACGCCGAAGCAATGCTCTTTCTCCCGGCAGAGCCGCTCGGCCCCGGGGATCGCGTTTTGGCCGGCCTGTCCGTGGCCTTTGATGCCTCGTGCGAAGAGATGTGGCTGGCCTGGCGCAACGGGGCCTGCCTCGTGCCAGCACCCCGATCGCTCGTGCGCAGCGGCATGGATCTTGGCCCGTGGCTCACGGCCAAAGGAATCACGGTGGTGTCGACCGTTCCCACTCTCGCCTCACTCTGGCCCGCCGAATCGCTGGAGAGCGTGCGGCTGCTGATCTTCGGCGGGGAAGCCTGCCCGCCCGAACTCGGCGAGCGGCTGGCGGTCGAAGGTCGCGAGGTGTGGAACACCTACGGTCCGACCGAGGCGACCGTGGTCTCCTGCGCGGCCCTCCTCGACGGCAGCGGTCCGGTGCGGATCGGGCTGCCGCTGAACGGCTGGGATCTTGCGGTGGTAGACGCGGAGGGCACCCCCGTAGCCGAGGGCGAAGTGGGCGAGCTGATAATCGGCGGCGTGGGCCTTGCTCGCTATCTCGACCCGGTGAAAGACGCCGAAAAGTTTGCCGCCCACGACGGGCTCGGCTGGGCGCGCGCCTACCGCAGCGGCGATCTGGTGCGCTTCGAAGCCACCGGCCTGATCTTTCAGGGGCGCGCCGACGACCAGGTCAAGGTCGGCGGTCGGCGCATCGAGTTGGGTGAGATCGAGGCCGCCCTTCAGGAGCTGCCAGGGGTATCAGCGGCGGCCGCCGCTGTGCGCGTGACGGAGGCAGGCAATCCGGTAATCGTCGGCTACCTCGCGGTCGCCGCGCCGGAAACCTTCGACCGGTCCGCCGCGATCGCGGCCCTGCGGGGCAGCCTTCCTGCGGCGCTCGTGCCGCTGATCACGCTCGTGCCCGAACTGCCCACCCGCATCTCCGGGAAGGTCGATCGCGCGGCTCTGCCCTGGCCCCTGCTCGACGTCGAGGATGCCGACGCGGCTGGCGATCCGGGCACCGATTCCGACACCGGCGGCCTGCGCGAGCGGCT
>JANXTJ010000336.1 GCA_025352485.1 Salinibacterium sp. | reverse complement strand
ACCGTCTGACCACTTGAGCCCCTTCTGCAGGGTGTACTTGACGGTCAGCGGGTTGTCTGAGGTCTTCTCGATCTTGCCGAACGACGTGTCGTAGATGACCTTGTACGACGGGTCGACGGTGAGGAAGGTACCGGTCGTCAGGTAGGAAACGACACCATTGGTGTCGAGGTTTCCCTGCGGGGTGTTGTAGTTGAACGACGTGAAGTCGTTCACCGATGCAACCGTGACGGTACCGCCCGTCGCGGCGGTCGGTGCTGGGGTGCCCGACGTCGTGCAGCCCGCGAGCGCAAGCCCGGTAGCCGCTGCGACCGCGATTACGGCAATGGCGTTACGCGCCAATCGTCCTCTGATTCTCAATTTTCCTCCTGTGAAAGATGAGCAAACGACACGTCGATTGAGCGCCGCATCGCGCCTGATAGCTTCAGCTTAAACCGGGGCGCCGACCTGACGGGGCCGGAGACCGAAACGTTACACACTGGTGACGAGACTTTTAATATCTTGCGTGAGTTGGATGATTGTTGCGTCATGCCCGCGCTCTACACAATATTCGTGCAAATCCACCGAGCGGCATGGGGTGAATGAGCGTGGCCTTCGGCGTAGCATCGGAAGGTGGCTAACGTAGTGCACTGGGACTCCTCGCGCGGGCCGCTGCTGGTTTTCGACGGCGATTGCGCCTTCTGCACGACCTCGGTCAACCGGCTGGAAGCGGTTCTTCCGCGCTTCCCCGAATCCCAGCCGTGGCAGTGGCTCGACCTCGACGCGCTCGGCCTCACCCGCGATGACGTCACCCAATTTGCTTGGTTTCTCAGCGGGAAGCACCACTATGGCGGCCACCTCGCGTTCTCCGCGCTGCTGCGCATGCAACCCACCCTCGGTTGGCGCTTCCTCGGTAATCTGCTGCGAACGCCGCCGTTCTCGTGGGCCGCGGCCGTCGGCTACCAGCTGATCTCGCGTAATCGCAGCAGACTTCCCGGCGGCACCCCCGCCTGCGCACTCCCACCCCGCGGGTGACGAACGGCGGGCGGGGCGTTGGTCCGGGTGGCCTCTCCGGCGATGAAACCTCCCGCCGACGGCTGTGGGCCGAAGTACTCATCGTGCTGGGGCTTTCGCTCGGGGCATCCGCGGCATATTCGATCGTCAACCTGCTTAACCTGCTCACCCAGCAGACCGCCATTTCGCACCAGACGGCAACGCTCAACCCCTCGCAGAGTTCGCGGCCCACCTTCGACCTGATCTACCAGTTGATGGGCATTTTCTTTGCGCTCATGCCCGTCGCGCTGGTCTGCTTTCTGCTCTGGCGGGCCACCCGGCCCCATCTGGGTCGCCTCGGGATAGACCTCACCCGGCCGGGCCGCGACTCGCTGCAAGGCCTCGCGCTTGCGGTCATCATCGGCGGCGGCGGCATCGCGGTATATCTCGGGGGCCGGTCGCTCGGGATCACGGTCAATGTCATCCCGACCGCGCTCGATGCCTACTGGTGGACGGTGCCGGTGCTCATCCTGTCGGCGGTGCGCGCGGCGCTACAGGAGGAGGTCATCGTCATCGGTTACCTCTTCGCGAGGCTGCGCGAGATCGGCTGGGGTAAATGGCGCATCATTATTGCTACCGCGGTGCTGCGCGGCAGTTACCACCTTTATCAGGGCGTCGGCGCGTTCATCGGAAACGTGCTGATGGGGCTGCTGTTCGGCTGGCTGTACCAGCGCTACGGGCGCCTGATGCCGTTCGTCGTGGCGCACGCCCTCATCGACGCCGCCATCTTCGTCGGGTACCCCTGGGCGGCGGCGACCTTCCCGGCGCTGTTCTAGCCTGCGGTTATGCTTTCCTTCCGTTTTCTTTCGTTTTCAGTATGAGGATGCCGGTGTGTGCGTACTGCAGATGCGCCCGCTGCGTAGTGCACACGCCGCCCGCCACATCCTGAAAACGGAGAGGGGAGACAGTCAGTCGGCGAAGGCCTCCACCGGGGGGCACGCACAGACGAGGTTGCGGTCACCGAAGGCGTTATCGATGCGCCGCACCGGCGGCCAATATTTGCCGCGAATGAGCGAGCGCAACGGGTAAACGGCCTGCTCGCGGGAGTACGCGTGCAGCCATTGCCCCTCGATCACCGACTGCGCCGTGTGCGGAGCGTGGATGAGTGGGTTGTCGTCGGCGGGCCAAGTGCCGGCTGCGACGGCATCCGCCTCGTCCTTGATGGCGATCATCGCGTCGATGAAACGGTCAATCTCGACCAGGTCTTCGGACTCGGTCGGCTCGACCATCAGCGTGCCGGCCACCGGAAACGACATGGTCGGGGCGTGGAAGCCATAGTCGACCAGCCGTTTGGCGACATCGTTATTGTCGATCCCGGTGGCCAGCTGCAGCGGCCGCAGATCGAGAATGCACTCGTGGGCGACCAGCCCGTTGTCGCCCGCGTACAGCACCGGATAGTGATCGCGCAGACGTACGGCGACGTAGTTGGCTGCCAGCACCGCAGCACCCGTTGCCGCCTTCAGGCCGTCGGCGCCCATCATGCGCACGTATGCCCAGGAGATGGGCAGGATGCTCGGGCTCCCGTATGGCGCCGCGGAAACCGGTGCGCCATCATGTAGCGCGCGCTGGGCCATCGGGTGACCAGGCAGGTAGGGCGCGAGGTGCGCCTTGGCCGCAACCGGGCCGACCCCGGGGCCGCCGCCGCCGTGCGGGATGCAGAAGGTTTTG
>JANXTJ010000330.1 GCA_025352485.1 Salinibacterium sp. | reverse complement strand
ATGCAGCCGGATGACGCGGCAGACCTCATCGCGCACCTCAGCGACGAGCGCGGCGAGGCCCTGCTCGACCTGATGGAACCGGAGGAGGCGGAGGATGTGCGCTTCCTGCTGTCCTACGCCCCTGAGACCGCCGGTGGGCTCATGACGACGGAGCCGATAATCGTGTCGGCCGATACCACCGTGGCCGAAGGCCTTGCCATGATCCGCCGTCACGAACTCGCGCCGGCGCTGGGGGCGGCAATCTGCGTGACGGTGCCGCCCTACGAGCCGCCGACCGGGCGGTTCCTGGGCATGGTGCACTTCCAGCGCATGCTTCGTTATCCGCCGAACGAGCGACTCGGCACCCTGCTCGACACGACTCTTGAGCCGGTCCGCGCCGACACCAGCGCGGCCGAGGTGGCTCGCATCCTCGCCAGCTATAACCTCGTCTCCGTTCCCGTCGTCGATGAAACCCACCGCCTGGTCGGGGTGGTGACCATTGATGATGTCTTGGACTATCTGCTACCGGACGACTGGCGAAGTACCGAGTCGGAGCAGCGCAAGCCCACCCCCGCAGACTCGACCGCAGCGATTGCGATCCCCGTGAAATCGACGCGGAGGGGCGGGAGGACCACCAATGGCAAGCGCTAGACGGCAGACCCGAAATGATAGCCGCCTCGACTCGCCGAAGGGGCTGCGAACGAACTTCCCGCTGTTTCAGAGCAGCGACCGCTTCGGCCGCTTCACCGAGGCGATCGCCCGCGGCATGGGCACCCCGTGGTTCCTCTTCGGGCTGACCGTATTTGTGATCGTCTGGATGATTTACAACACTGTGGCTCCCGAGCAGTGGCGCTTCGACTCCGCCGCGATCGGCTTCACGGCCCTTACCCTCATCCTGTCGCTGCAGGCCTCGTATGCCGCCCCGCTGATCCTGCTCGCCCAGAACCGGCAGGATGACCGCGACCGCGTGCAGATCGAACAGGACCGCCAGCGCGCAGAGCGCAACCTCAACGACACCGAATACCTCGCCCGTGAGGTCGTCGCGCTGAGGCTCGCGGTGAAAGATCTCGCCAGCAAAGACTTCATCCGTGCCGAACTGCGGTCGCTGCTCGAGGAGCTGGATCGGGACAAGGCCGAGAGCAAGGCCGACTGAGGTGGCAACGCCTCACCCGCGCGAGGCGGAGATCGCGAATCAGGTGTTCCTCAACCTCCAGCGCGTCATCGATCCCGAGATCCGTCGGCCGATCACCGAGCTGGACATGATTGGCGGGGTGTCCGTCGACGCGGCTGGCGGGACAGCCATCGGCCTCAAGCTGACAATCGTGGGCTGCCCGGCCGCGCGCACCATCGAGGAGGACGTGCGCGCCGCCACGGCCGCGACCCCCGGTGTCACCGCGGTCGACGTCGTCGTCTCCGTCATGACGAAGGACGAGCGCGCTGCCCTCACCGCGAAGCTGCGTGGCGGGCGCCCCAAGACCCTCCAGTTCGGCCCGGACTCTTTCACCCAGATCTACGCCATCACCAGCGGCAAGGGCGGCGTCGGCAAGTCCACCGTGACCGCAAATCTTGCCGTGCTGATGGCCGAACGCGGGCTGCGGGTCGGAGTCGTGGATGCCGACGTCTTCGGCTTCTCCATTCCCGGCCTCCTCGGGATCGCGGGCGTAAAGCCCACGCAGGTCGGCGAGATGATCCTGCCGCCGGTTGCCCACGGCGTGAAGGTCATCTCGATCGGCATGTTCGTGGAGGAGAACACCGCGGTGTCCTGGCGCGGCCCGATGCTGCACCGCACCATCCAGCAGTTTCTGACAGACGTGTTCTTCGGCGATCTCGACGTCTTGCTTATCGACCTTCCCCCCGGCACCGGCGACATCGCCATCTCGCTCGGGCAGCTGTTGCCACAGGCAGAGGTCATCGTCGTCACCACCCCGCAGGCCGCGGCGGCAGAGGTCGCGGAACGCAGCGGAGTTGTCGCTCGCCAGACCGGGCAGACCGTCATCGGCGTGATTGAGAACATGGCCGGGCTGCTGCAGGCCGACGGCAGCGTGCTCGAGCTGTTCGGTTCAGGGGGCGGCGCGGCGACGGCGGCGCGGCTGTCGAGCCCCGAGCAGCCGGTTGCCGTGCTGGGGTCGATCCCGCTGAGCGTGGCCCTTCGCCAGGGCGGCGACTCCGGGCATCCCGTCGCGCTCCTGCAACCGGATGACCCTGCCGCGCTCGCGCTCGCCCGGATCGCCACCGCGCTGTCGCAGCGCCCGCGCAATCTCGCCGGCCGGACGCTCGGATTTACCGTCAGCTGAGGCCGTATCCGGGCGAAGCGGCCTACAATTTTGCTATGTCAGCATCGACGCTCACCGGCCCCCTCACCGCCGAACTGGTCTCGGATCTCACCTGCACGAGTGGCGAGACACTGCCCGTCATCGCCCCGTTCACCGGCGCCATCCTGCACGAGCTGCCGGCGTCGTCTGCTGCCGACGTCGCGGATGCCTACGCCGCCGCGAGGATCGCCCAGCGCTCGTGGCGCGCGGTCGGCTTTGCCCATCGCAGGGCGGTACTGCTGCGAGCGCACGACCTGCTAATCGAACGCCGCAACGAGCTGCTCGACATCCTGCAAACGGAGTCGGGTAAGACCCGTGGCCAGGCCTTCGAAGAGATTTTTGAGGGCGCGTCGGTGACGCGGTACTACGCGGTGTCCGCGCGAAACGTGCTGCGCACGAGGCGTCGGCGCTCGGGCATCCCGATCGTCATCAAGACCCGCGTGAGCTACAAGCCGAAGGGCGTCGTGGGGGTCATCACCCCGTGGAACTACCCGATCGCTCTGTCGATCATGGATGTGATCCCCGCGCTGGCCGCCGGCAATGGCGTCGTGCAGAAGGCCGATAATCAGGGCGCACTGTCGATCCTGGCCAGCCGCCGCGCTTTCATCGACGCCGGGGTGCCAGCCGCCCTGTGGGGCATCGTCGCCGGGGATGGCGCCGAAGTCGGCAACGCGGTCGTCGACGGCGCAGACTACGTGTGTTTCACGGGCTCGACGGCGACCGGCACGAAGGTCGGCGAGCGAGCGACGAGCCGATTGGTCGGGTCATCCCTCGAGCTGGGCGGCAAGAACCCGCTCATCGTCCTCGACGACGTCGACCCGGTCACCGCGGCGAAAGATGCGGTCTACGCGGTGTTCTCCTCGATGGGGCAGCTCTGCGTGTCGATCGAGCGGATCTACGTGGCGCGCTCGGTTGCGACCCAATTCACGGCAGCCCTCGTCGAGCGGGTGAACTCGTTGCACCAGGGCCCGGCGCTGGACTACTCGACCGATGTCGGCTCGCTCACCTCGGCCGCACAGCTTGCGCGGGTACAGGCCCACGTCGACGACGCGGTCGCGAAGGGTGCCACCGTTCTGGCCGGAGGCACGGCTCGGCCCGATCTCGGCCCATTCTTCTTCGAGCCGACCGTCCTTACCGACGTCAGCCCCGACATGCAGTGCTTCGCTCACGAGACCTTCGGGCCGGTGGTGGCGATCGCCATCGTCGACAGCGCGGATGAGGCCATCGCCGCCGCCAACGCCACCGAGTTCGGCCTCAATGCCTCGGTGTTCAGCGGATCGGTCGCCCGCGCGCGCCGCATCGCCGACCTGCTCGACGCCGGCAGCGTGAATATCAATGAGGGCTACCGCGCCTCGTTCTCCAGCACCGACGCACCGATGGGCGGCATGAAGCAGTCCGGCATGGGCCGCCGCAACGGCCACGAGGGCCTGCTGCGTTTCGTCGAGGCGCGCACGGTGGCCGAGGCCACGGGCATCCTGACCCTGCCGCGCACCGGCACCGAGTGGGCCAAGATGACGGGCCTGATGATCGTGGCGCTGCGGGTGCTGAAAGGGGTGCGCCGCCGCTAGGTCGCCTCGGTGTCGTACGGGGCCGGGCGCCCCTCACCGATCAGCCGCTCGCGCTGTGCGTAGGCGGATTCCCGCACGGGCTTCACCGTCGCTGCCGAAGCAACGGGCCCGGCCGGTTCATCGTCGAGCAGCGCCTCCCGGATGATGCGTCGCGGGTCATACTGGCGCGGGTCGAGTTTCTTCCAGTCGATGTCGTCGAAATCGGGGCCCATCTCCTCGCGCATGCGCTCTTTGGCGCCATTGGCCATGCCGCGCAGGGATTTCACGAGCCGGGCGAGCTGCGACGCGTAGTGGGGCAGCCGTTCTGGTCCCAGCAGAAAAACGGCAATGATCCCGATGATCAGGAGCTTGTCGAAGGTCAGGCCGAAGGACACTCGCTCAGGATAACGGCTGGGGCTGTGGGATTCGCCTACAGTTGACCGACGAGGAGAGCCGAGTGTCTGACAAGCAGTTGAACTGGAAGTTTGCGGAAGAGTTTGTCGTGGAGCGCGCCGACATCGCTGCCGCCCGGCTGCACAGTCTCGAACTGGGCGTGGAAGCGGTCACGCCATCGGTCGGCGCGCAACTCGCGCTGATCGCCGCCGCCGCTTCGGCCCGCAACATCATCGAGATCGGCACGGGCCTCGGGGTGAGCGGCCTGTGGCTGATGAGTGGGGCTCCGGAGGCGACCCTGACCACCATCGACGTGGAGCTGGACTACCAGCAGATCGCCCGAAGGGGCTTCCTCGAGGCCGGCATCCCGGCCAATCGCGCGCGTCTGATCGGCGGCAAAGCGCAAGATGTGCTGACTCGCATGAATGAGTCCAGCTACGACGTCGTATTCATCGATGCCGACCCGCTCGCCGTGGTCGAGTTTGTCGAGCACGGCCTTCGGCTCGCGCGCCCCGGAGGCACCGTGGTCGTCGCGCATGCGCTGTGGCGCGGCCGAGTGGCTGATCCCGCGCAACGAGACGACACCGTCGCGAACTTTCGCCTACTGCTGAGCGAAATCGCGGCATCCGACGCCGTCATCAGCGCGCTATCGCCGGTCGGCGACGGCCTGCTAATGCTGACGAAGGTCGCCGACTAGCCGCAGGAAAAATTACGCCGGAGCGACGACTCCGGCGAGGGCATCGTGAAGCTCGCGTGCTTCCGCATCGTTGACGGAGACGACCAAGCGCCCACCGCCCTCAAGCGGTACGCGCACAATGATGAGGCGACCTTCCTTGACAGCCTCCATCGGCCCGTCACCGGTCCTCGGTTTCATGGCTGCCATCAGTAGTCCCCTTTCAAAACGGATACCTGTCTATTATCCCGTATTCCGAGGCGAACTCTGAACCCGCCGGTCACGGGGGCGTCCAGTCGTAGCCGTGGACGGCCCAGGCAAGATCGGTCCATGCCCACTGACCGGCAATGCAGAGCAGCACGATGCCAATTCGGTACCACCAGGCCCGCGGCTGGGCGAGAACACCGAGCAGCGGCAGTTCGGGAACAAGGAGTCGGAACGTGCTCGACTGCGGGAAAAATACCGCAAGCAAGTAGAGCGCGTAGCTGGCGATCCAGAATCGCAGGTCCGGCCCGAGCCGACGCACCGGCGGGGTGAACAACAGCGCGAAGAAGCCGACCACCCCGATGACCAGCAACACAATGAGCAGCGGCACGGGCATCCCAAACCAGGGCGCCCAGAAGCCGGCCGCCTGCAGCCAGGGGGCGAACGGCAGCAGCTGTTGGTATCCCACGTAAGCCGAGCGCCAAGCCAGTTCGGTGTCGGTGTATGCGGTCGCCGATCCGGTGAGCGCCCACGCCACCAGGATCCAGGCGATTCCCATGATGGCGCTGAAGACGGCGACCCCGATGGATGCCAGCCGCTCGCGCACCGGGAAATCCTCGACGCCGCGGCGCCCCTGCCAGAAGCGCCAAGCCACGTGCATAGTCATTGCCAGCGCGAAGGCGAGCCCACTAGGCCGCGTCAGCGACAGCACCGCAATTACCGGCAGCATGAGCAGATATCGGCGGGTGAGCAGCAGGTAGAGCGCAACGATCAGCAGGAAAGCGTGCATCGACTCTGCATAGGCGACCTGCAGGATCGGCGACAGCGGTGCGAAGCAGAACAGCACCACGGAGAACAGTGCGGTGCCCCCCGGCAGCACCAGATGCATGAGTCGGTAAAACATCAGCGCAGCACCGAGAGCGAACGCGAACGACACCAGCACGGCCGCAATCGGAAAATCGAGCGTCGTGACCAACATCACCAGCCGCACGATGGAGGGATAGGCGGGCATAAACGCCCAGGCGCTCTCGCCGACATGCCCGCTTGCCGTCAGCGGCAACTGCGTGGGATAGCCCACCACCGAAATGATGTAGTACCAGTGGCCATCCCAAATGGAGGCAAAGTCGAAGTAGCCGGGGCTCTGGCCCGTCCACGGGTTGGCCGCCTGATTGGCGGCGTAGCTGAGCAGCAGCACGGTCGTGACAATGCGCGAGACGACGAAGATTGCGATCACCTTCAGCCACCACGGCGTCAGCCGGTAGCGCACCGTCAGATCGACTAGCCGGCGGTCAGCCACTGCCTCAGCCCCCGCTCGCAGGCGAGGATCTCGGCCACGTCGACACGTTCGTCGTCGGCATGGGCGCGCAGCGGGTCACCGGGGCCGTAGTTAACCGCAGGAATGCCGAGGGCGCTGAAGCGCGCCACATCCGTCCAGCCGTATTTGGGGGCGGCCACGCCGCCGACCGCCGCAAGAAATTGCTGCGCGAGCGGGGCACCCAACCCCGGCCGGGCTCCCGCGGCGAGATCGGTGACGGTCAGGTCAAATCCCGCGAAGGTTTCCCTCAGGTGGGCGACAGCGTCATCCGCAGTCCGGCTGGGCGCGAAACGGTAGTTGATGGTCACCACGGCCCGGTCCGGAATCACGTTGCCCGCGACTCCCCCGACGATGCCGACCGCGTTGAGTCCCTCACGAAAGACCAGGCCATCTACCTCGATCTCGGCCGGGACATAGGCGGCGAGGATGGCGAGAACCGCCGCGGCATCGTGGATCGCATTGTGCCCCACCCAGGCGCGAGCGCTGTGGGCTCGGACGCCGTGCAGGGTCACATCGATTCGGGCCGTGCCGTTGCATCCCCCCTCGATGGCGGCGCTCGTCGGCTCGCCCAGGATCGCGAAGTCAGCCGCCAACAGGTCGGGGCGAAGGGCCGCCAGGCGACCGAGGCCATTCAGGCTCGACTGCACCTCCTCGTGGTCGTACCAGATCCAGGTGACGTCGAAGGCGGGCTCCACCAACTCGGCCGCAAGTTTGAGTGCGACGGCGACGCCCCCCTTCATGTCGACCGTGCCGCGGCCGACCAGAAAGTCGCCGTCGAGGCGCACCGGCAGATTGGCGTTGATCGGAACGGTGTCGATATGGCCGGCGATCACCACGCGCTTCTCGCGACCGAGGTTGGTGCGCGCAACGATCGCGTCACCGTCGCGGAACAGTTCGAGGTGCGCGACCCCGGCGAGGCTCGCCTGAATCGCATCGGCGATCGCGACTTCCCCGCCCGAAACCGACTCGATGTCGCACAGCACTCTGGTTAGCTCCACGCTGGAGGCCGTGAGATCGAGCACGGGCGGGATGGGGTCGGTGACGTGCACAGGTCCAGTTTAAGTAAAGTTAGGCCCATGACTTCACGCGCAGCCTGGGGCTACGGCCTCGCGACCGTCGCCAGAAACGGCGTGGTGCTCGACACCTGGTTTCCGCGACCGCAGCTGGGCACGCTTGCCCCCGAGATCGACCCGCACATCGCACCCGCCGAATTCGAGTCGCTCGAACGCCATGACGAGCGCCGAAATGTGGAGCTGGACTTCTTGACGGTCGAGATCGACTTGGATACCGCCCCGGCATCCACGCCCGACGCCTACCTGCGGCTGCACCTGCTCAGCCACCTACTGGCGGCCCCCAACACCATCAATCTCGACGGCATCTTTGCGCACCTGCCGATCGTGGTGTGGACGAACGCCGGTCCCATCCATCCCGACGACTTCGACCGGATGCGCCCCGCCCTCCAGCGCGCCGGCATCGCCGCGAGTGGCATCGACAAGTTTCCGCGCCTGCTCGACTACGTGTCACCGTCGAAGGTGCGGATCGCGGATGCCTCGCGCGTGCGGCTCGGGGCCCACCTCGCCCCCGGCACCACCGTCATGCACGAGGGATTCGTGAACTTCAACGCGGGCACCCTCGGCAGTTGCATGGTGGAGGGGCGGATCTCGCAGGGCGTGGTGGTGGGCGACGGCGCCGACATCGGCGGCGGGGCATCCATCATGGGGACGCTCAGCGGCGGCGGCACCGAGCGCATCACCATCGGTGCGAGGGCGCTGCTGGGTGCCAACTCGGGCGTGGGCATTTCGATCGGTGACGATACGGTCGTCGAGGCGGGCCTCTACGTGACCGCGGGCACCAAGGTGACCGTGCTGGGTGGGGATGTAACTGGTTCCGACCCTGGGCCTGGCCCTGCAACCGGCGCCGGGGCGCCGCGCACCGTGAAAGCCGTCGAGCTCAGCGGCGTGGCGGGCCTACTGTTTCGCCGAAACTCAGTTTCGGGAGCCGTCGAGGTTCTGCGGCGCCCCGGCACGGGAGTCGAGCTGAACGCGGCGCTGCACGCCTAACACGCCGCCCAGCTCTAGCGGGTCGGCCAGTCGCGCAGCGGCTGGCCCAGGTAGAGCTGCTGCGGGCGCCCGATCTTGGTGTTGGGGTCTTCGTTCATCTCGCGCCAGTTTGCGATCCAGCCGGGGAGCCGCCCGATGGCGAACAGGACGGTGAACATGCGGGTCGGGAATCCCATTGCCTTGTAGATCACTCCGGTGTAAAAGTCCACGTTGGGGTACAGCTTGCGCTCGATGAAGTAGTCGTCAGCCAGAGCGGCTTCCTCGAGTTCCTTGGCGATGTCGAGCAGCGGATCACGCACCCCGAGCGCCGCGAGCACCTCGTCTGCGCTCTCTTTGACGAGCGTCGCGCGCGGGTCGAAGTTCTTGTAGACGCGGTGGCCGAAGCCCATCAGCCGCACGCCATCTTCTTTGTTCTTCACGCGCTCGATGAACTTCTTGGCGCCCTCGCCGGAGGCTTGAATCTCCCCGAGCATCTTCAACACCGCCTCGTTGGCACCGCCGTGCAGCGGGCCGTAGAGCGCATTGATGCCGGCCGAAATGGAGGCGAAGATGTTTGCCTCGGTGGAACCCACCAGGCGCACCGTGGACGTCGAGGCGTTCTGCTCGTGGTCCTCGTGCAGAATGAGCAGCCGGTCGAGCGCCTTGCTGACCACCGGGTTGATTTCGTACGGTTCGGCCATCGTGCCAAAATTCAGTTTGAGAAAGTTGTCGACGAAGCTCAGGCTGTTGTCGGGGTATAGGAACGCCTGCCCCAGTGCCTTCTTGTGCGCGTAGGCCGCGATCACCGGAAGCTTCGCGAGGAGGCGAATGGTGGAAATTTCGACCTGCTCCGGATCATGCACGTCGAGCGAGTGTTCGTAGTACGTGGACAGCGCCGAGACCGCGCTCGAGAGCACCGACATCGGGTGCGCGCCGTGCGGGAGTGCGTCGAAGAAGCGACGCAGATCCTCGTGCAGGAGGGTGTGCCGACGGATTTTCTCGTCGAATTCGGCCAGCTCCGACGGGCTCGGCAGTTCCCCGTAGATCAGCAGCCAGGCGACCTCGAGAAAAGTCGAGTTCTTGGCGACATCCTCGATCGCATATCCGCGATAGCGCAGGATGCCGGCATCGCCGTCGATGTAGGTGATGGCGCTGCGGGTGGATGCGGTGTTGACGAAGCCCTGATCGAGAGTCGTGTAGCCGGTCTGCCGCGTGAAGGTGGAGATGTCGATCGAGTCGTGACCGTCGGTGCCCCTGATGATCGGGAACTCGGCGCTGCCGCCCGGAAAGTGCAGGGTTGCCATCTCTGGCTGGGGCGCGGACTCGGTCACGTTTACAGCTTATTCGGTGTGCTCGGCTACTGCTGTACAGCCCAAAGGGCCACCCGATTGATTAGAGGGAGTCAACAATCAGTCACGCTCCGCTAATCGGGTCGCCGCGCGCTCGATGGCTGCATCCGTGGCCGTCAACGCGACTCGCACGTGCCGGGTCGCGGCGTCGCCATAAAACTGTCCGGGAGCGACGAGGATCCCAAGCTCCGCCAGGTCGGCGACGTCAGCCCAGCAATCGCGCCCGCTCGTCACCCAGAGGTACAGGCCGGCCGCGCTCTCGTCGATGCGGTAGCCAGCCCCCTCGAGGGCGGGAGCCAGCCGTGCTCGGCGGGCCCGGTACAACTCCCGCTGGGTCGCGACGTGCGCGTCATCCGCGAGGGCGGCGATCATGGCGGCCTGCACGGGGGCTGGCGGGATGAGGCCGGCATGTTTGCGCACCGCCACCAGTTCCGCAATCAGGTCGCTGCACCCTGCAACGAAACCGGCCCGGTACCCCGCGAGGTTGGACTGCTTGCTGAGCGAGTACACCGACAGCACGGAATCGCGCTGTCCGGCAATCACCCGCGGGTCGAGGATCGAGGGTGCCGGCCGGTCATCCGTCCACATGAACTCGGCGTAGCACTCGTCGTTGACGACGATCGCCCCCAGCTCTCTGGCGCGGGTGACGGCCGCCGTCAGGCGCTCGGTGCCGAGCACGCTACCGTCGGGGTTGCCGGGGCTATTCAGCCAGATCAGCTTGGTGCTGTCGGGCCACTGCGCCGGGTCGTCGGATGCCACGGCGGTCGCTCCGACCAGTGCAGCACCGATGGCATAGGTCGGGTATGCCACGGTCGGGTGCACGACCACGTCGCCGGCACCCAGCCCGAAGAGTTGTGGCAACAGGGCCACGAGTTCTTTCGAGCCGATGGTGGGAAGCACATTGGCGACCGTCAGGTCGTCGACTCCCCTGCGGCGGGCGTACCACGCCACGATCGCCGCGCGTAGGGCTGGCGTTCCCGCCGTCTGCGGGTAGCTATGCGAGTCGGTTACCGCGGCGAGCGCCTCCCTGATGACGTCCGGAGTCGGGTCGACGGGCGAGCCGACAGAAAGATCAATGATGCCGCCGGGGTGCGCCCGGGCACGGTCGCCATAGGGAACCAGGGCGTCCCACGGAAAGTCGGGCAGTTGCAGCGGTGTGCGCGGCACGGCCGGCCTCAGTCTGAGGAGCCGCCGCCGGCGGGCAGCACGGCAACGACCGGGTGATCCTTATGGATGACGCCGACCTTTGCCGCGCCTCCTGGCGAACCAACCTCGTCGAAGAATTCGACATTCGCCTTGTAGTACTGCGCCCATTTCGACGGCAGGTCGTCTTCGTAGTAGATCGCCTCGACCGGGCAGACCGGCTCGCACGCACCACAGTCGACGCACTCATCGGGGTGGATGTACAGCATCCGATCACCCTCATAAATGCAGTCAACCGGGCATTCGTCGATGCAGGCGCGATCCTTGAGATCGACACAGGGCTGGGCGATGACGTACGTCACGAAAAATCGGAACCTTTCACAGGGAGAACTTCCTCAATCTTATCCTTCGGAGCCCGACGCCTTGGCGTCTGCCCCGGCTCCTGCCGTCGTCGCGGCCAGCCGAGAATGACGATGGCAATCAGCACCGGCGCGAAGGCCAAGATATAGCCGGCGGCGCTGGCCGGCACGAGCACGGTGCCACCCGGCGACGGCAGCGCGAGAATGGCGGATGCCGCGATCAGCCCGGCTGCGGCGGCGGCGGGCACGACGCGCGTTTCGAACACCAGTCGAAGCCCCACGAGCAACCCGATGACGATCAGGATTCCGGCAATAAGCCCCCAGGGGATGCTCGCCCCTGCCAGCTGCACGGTGGCTTGGTTCGCCACGGTGAGCGCCAAGCCGGCATATGCCCCAATCACGAGCGCCAGAACGCAGCTGAACAGGCTGCTCGGCAGGCTGTGGCTGGCGAACCCGGCAGGGGCTGCTCGGAAACGGCCGAAGTATTCGGGGGCGTCGATCGGCCGGGGGCCGCCACTGGAGAGCGAGAAGGTGTTGTCGTCGACGGTGAGTTGGGTGCGGTAGGCCGTCAGAGCCGCGCGCTTGTGTGGGGCGACGGCCGCGGCATCCACGGTGAGGGAGGCTGTGGCGCCGCTCGGCTCGACAGCGTAAAACGGCACGCCGATCACCTCGGCGGCTGCCCTCGTCGCGTCGTGCACGCGAATATGGTCGGGATGCCCGTACCCGCCGTTCGCGTCGTAACTGACCACCACGTCGGGCTGCCACTGGATGAGCACGGCAGCGATATCGGCCGATACTTCCGCAAGTTCCGCCGCGGTGAGGGATTCGACATCCGTGTCGTCGAGCGCCACGGCTGCGCCGCTGGCATCCCAGCGCATTCCGGAGTCGAAGTAGCGTCGGGGGGCGCGGCCCGGCCAGCGGGCGTTCGCGTTGCCGAGCATGCGATGGTCGGTCACCCCCAGGGCGGTCATGGCCGCTGCCAGCTCTTTTTCGCGGTAATCGCCGAGCGTCTCGGGAGACTCCAGCAGGTGTGCCAGGTCGGCCGGGATGACCTCACCGCGCTCGCCGCGCGTGCAGGTGAGAACGGCAACATTGGCGCCGCGCTGGAGCAGGGTGGCGATGGTGGCCCCGGTGGAAATCGTCTCGTCGTCGGGATGGGCGTGCACAAACAGCACTCGTTCGGTCATGGGTCCTCATTTCGCTGCGCCCCATACAGGATACCCAGCCGCGCCCACCGCCGACCGAGTAAGATAAGGTTAGCCTTACCTACATTGTGCCGAATCAACCGGAAGCTGCCATGCTCGCAAATTTCCTCATTGGCCTGCGCGAGGGCCTTGAAGCTGGCCTCGTCGTCGGAATCCTCATCGCCTACCTGCGTAAAATCGGCCGCGGCGACGTGCTCCCCCGGCTCTGGTTGGGCATCGGTGCCGCGATTGTGCTGTCGCTCGGCACCGGCGCGCTCCTGACCTGGGGGCCCTACGGGCTGAGTTTTCAGGGCCAGGAGATCCTCGGCGGGGGCCTCTCGATCCTCGCCGTCGGGTTGGTTACCTGGATGGTCTTGTGGATGGCGCGCAACTCTCGTGAGCTCAAAAGCAGCCTGCAGGGCCGACTGGATGCCGCGGTCGCCGGAGCCGGGATGGGCATCGTTCTGGTCGGATTCATCACCGTCGGGCGCGAGGGGGTGGAGACCGCGCTGTTCGTCTGGGCCAGCGCAAACTCCGGCGCTGACGCGCCCCTCGGTCTTCTCGGTGCGCTGCTCGGCATCGTGCTTGCGATAGCCATCGCCTACCTGATCTTCCGCGGTTTCGTGCGGATCAACCTCTCCCGTTTCTTCCTCTCGACCGGGTTGTTCCTCGTCGTCGTGGCCGCGGGAGTGCTGTCCTACGGAATCGGCGACCTGCAGGAGGCCGGAGTCATCCCCGGGATCGGGCAGCAAGCATTCAGCCTCGCGACGGCGATCCCGCCCACCAGCTGGTACGGCACGGTGCTGGCCGGCATCTTCAACTTCACCCCTGAGCCCAGCTGGGCGCAGTTTCTCGCCTGGCTCGGCTACCTGATTGTGGTGACGACGGCCTTCCTGCGCCGATCACGGTCGCGCCCCACCGCGCCGGTCGCCTTGGAGCAGCCGGAAACATCTGGATCGCGGCTATGAATACGGCGAGGATGAGCACATTCACACCGGGGGCGAGCCTGCCACGGCGGCGCGGCCGGATTGTCGGGACGGCGGCCGGGATGGGCGTGCTGTTGGTCGCCCTCACCGCCTGCGTTCCCAACAACGCGAGCGCGACCACCGTCACGGTGGCGATGACCGATGACAGCTGCGTCGTTTCCGCCGCGGGCGCCGCCTCAGGGTCGATCACCTTCGCCATCAGCAATGGCGGAACTGACGTCAACGAATTCGAGATCCTCGCCGAAGACAAGCTGCGCATCATGGGAGAGAAGGAGAATGTCACCCCGGGGCAACGGGTGTCTTACGTCGCCTCGCTCGAGCCCGGCGTCTACTACACCGCCTGCAAATTTCAGCAGGTCGGGGCCCCCGTCGGGCTGGCGAAGTTCACCGTGACCGGCGGCGCGATCGCCGTCAATGCACAAGAGAAGGCACTCACCGATACGGCCCTGAGCAGCTACATCGCCTACCTGCGCTCACAGGTCGCCGAGCTCATCCCGGCCGCGACTGCGTTTGCGTTTGCCTACATGACGGGCGACGATCGCACCGCCCGCGCCCTGTTTGCCTCGGCTCGCGTCGGCTACGAACGCATCGAGCCGACCGCAGAGGCCTTCGGGGATCTCGACCCGAAAATCGACTTCCGCGAAGTGGATGCCGTCGCCGATGGGCTCGACTGGACCGGCTACCACCGCATCGAGAAAGACCTATGGCCGCCGGCGCCGGATGCGCTGAACTCGGATGGCACGAGCGCGCGGCAGGACTGGGCACCATCAACCGTCGCGCAACGCCAGGCCTTTGGCCAGGGCCTCATCACTGACCTGCAGGCCCTCGCGACCCTTGTCAATGACCAGAGCTTCGCCGTGAGCCTCGCCGACATCAGCAATGGGGCCATCGCCCTCCTAGACGAGGTCGCCGCGCGCAAGATCACCGGTGAAGAAGATTGGTGGTCGCACACCGACCTCGCTGACTTTTACGCCAACGTGCAGGGGGCGGAGGTTGCCTTCGGCGCGGTCACCCCCATCGCCACGGCGAAGGGCGCGGCGGGGCAAACCCTCGTCGCAGAAATCCGGGATGAATTCGCCGCACTGAAGACGCTTCTCGACAGCTACGGCAACCTCGAGAGCGGTTTCGTGTCGTACGACACAGTGACACCCAGCCAGCGCAAGATCCTTTCCGACCGGGTCAATGCGCTCTCCGAGCCGCTGTCTCAGCTGACCCACGTGGTGCTGGGGGTTCGCCCCTAGTGGCACATCGACAGGAACTCCGCCCGACCATGTCGCGCCGCGGACTGCTCGGGCTGGTCGGGGCAGGGGCCGCCGGGCTCGCGGCCGGCGGTGGCGCCGTGGCGGCCATCACCGCAGCCACCGGCGGCCCGACGCACCCGGGGGCCGAGAGCTATCCGTTCTTCGGCAGACACCAATCCGGCATCATCACCCCCGTGCAAGACCGGCTGCACTTCGCCGCGTTTGACATGTCGGCGACCGCGTCACGCGCCGACCTCGTGGCGCTACTCACCGACTGGAGCGCCGCGGCATCCCGCCTGACGCGCGGTCTGCCGGTGGGCGAATCGGGCGCGGTCGATGGCTCACCGTTCGCCCCGCCGGACGACACCGGGGAAGCGCTCGATCTGGCGCCGAACGGCCTCACCATCACCTTTGGCTTCGGACCCACCCTCTTTACCCACCGCGACGGTGGCGACCGCTTCGGGATC
>JANXTJ010000325.1 GCA_025352485.1 Salinibacterium sp. | reverse complement strand
TGACGCCGAACGTGGCGGTGGCCAGCTCCACCAGCCTCTTTCACGTGCCGCACGACATCGACGACGAAGCGCTGCTCGCCGACCAGCTCAAGAGCTGGCTGGCGTTCGCCGACCAGAAGGTAGGGCAGGTGGTCACCCTCGCGAAAGGGGTCGCCGAGGGCAGGGCCGCGATTGCGGGCGAACTGGATGCGGCATCCGCAGCCCTCACCGATCGACACAGGGCCGTCGGCGTGCGTGACGGTGCGGTGCGCGCTCGTGCCGATGCGCTCACCGCCGCCGACTTCGCTCGGGGGCCGTACGCCGCGCGGCTCGCGGCGCAGGATGAAGCACTGCACCTCCCGTTTCTGCCGACGACCACGATCGGATCTTTTCCGCAGACGGGCAACATTCGTCACGAGCGCGCGGCGTTCGCCAAGGGCGACATCACCGAGCAGCAGTACACGCAGGCGATGCGCGACGAGATCAAGCGCGTCGTCGACCTGCAGGAGGAAATCGGCCTCGACGTGCTGGTGCACGGCGAGCCGGAGCGCAACGACATGGTGCAGTACTTCGCCGAGAACCTCGATGGCTTTGCCGTGACCCAGAACGGTTGGGTGCAGTCGTACGGCTCGCGGTGTACGCGTCCGTCGATTCTGTGGGGGGATGTCTCGCGCCCCAAGCCCATCACTGTGCAGTGGTCGAGCTACACACAGTCGCTGACCACGAAGCCGGTAAAGGGCATGCTCACCGGGCCCGTCACGATTCTCGCCTGGTCTTTCGTGCGAGACGACCAGCCGCTGCGCGACACCGCAAATCAGGTCGCCCTCGCCCTGCGTGATGAGATTCGTGACCTGGAGGCCGCTGGAATCGGCATCATTCAGGTGGATGAGCCTGCCCTTCGCGAACTTCTGCCGCTCAAGAGGGAAGACCAGGCCGACTACCTCGACTGGTCGGTCGACTCCTTCCGACTGGCGACAGCCGGCGTTCACGACCGCACCCAGATTCATACCCACCTCTGCTACTCGGAATTCGCCGTCGTCATCGATGCGATTGACCGGCTGGATGCTGACGTCACCTCCATCGAAGCAGCACGCTCGAAGATGGAGGTCGTGCCCGACATCAGGCGCAGCGGCTTCGCGCGCGGGATCGGCCCAGGCGTTTACGACATCCACTCCCCGCGGGTGCCCTCGGTAGCTGAGGTCGGCGAACTCATCGACATCGCTCTCGGCTCGATCCCCGAGCGTCAGGTCTGGGTGAACCCGGATTGCGGGCTCAAGACCCGCGGATACTCGGAGACCGTGGAGTCGCTCAGCAACATCCTCGTGGCCACCCGCGCGGCGCGCGTCGCGCGCGGCCGCTAGCGCGGCCGGCGCCGCCCCGCTACAGCGCGCGCAGCACCGTCACGACTTTGCCCAGCACCTCGGCGTAGTCGCCCAGGATCGGTTCGAAGTTGGAGTTGCGGGGGAGCAGCCAGGTGTGGCCGTCGCGCTGACGGAAAACCTTGACCGTCGCTTCGTTGTCGAGCATCGCGGCGACGATGTCACCGTTCTCGGCCGTCTTTTGCTGGCGCACGACAACCCAGTCACCGTCGCAAATCGCCGCGTCAATCATTGACTCGCCCACCACCTTGAGCATGAACAGCTCGCCCTTGCCGGTGAGCTGGCGCGGCAGCGGGAAGACCTCGTCGATCTGCTGTTCGGCGGTGATTGGGATGCCCGCGGCGATGCGACCTACGAGCGGCACCATGACCGCGTCACCGACGCTGATGGTGCTTTCTGGTGCATCATCCGAGCCGCCATCGATTGATGGCAGGTCAATCAAAACCTCCATGGCGCGGGGGCGGTTGGGGTCGCGTCGCAGGTAGCCGCTAAGCTCGAGCTGGCCGAGTTGGTGGGTGACGCTGGAGAGCGAAGAGAGCCCGACGGCGTCGCCGATTTCTCGCATGCTCGGCGGGTATCCACGATTCGAGACCGAACGCTGGATGACGTCGAGAATAGCCAGCTGCTTGTCGCTGAGGCTCGTACGACGGCGCGTGCCCGGCACGCGGGTGGAGTCATCATCGGCAGTTCCCACAGTCATGGTGTCCCCGTCTCTTGGCCAATGTCAGTGGCTCATTCGAAACTGTATCCAGAACGAGGGCCTAAAACAAACATCTATTCGAGTGTGTCGTGATCAATTGGTGATTTGTTTCGAATATCTTCTTGATTTTCTTTTAATTCGAAGTTATGTTCGGAACATAGTTTCTAGTCAAGGCTCCTCAAGGTTTCGCATCCGGCCCTCCCGCCCGAGGGTCGGATGCGAAATGGGCAGGTACGAGGGCGACAAGAGGCACGCAGACAACACGTCCGAGCAAAACGCACGTAGGCAAAATACGCAGGCAAAGGCAGAGGAGCAGCACATGACGACAGCAACTTTCGGATTCCCGAACTTCAATGCCCCGGCCGCCGCAGTACCGCGCCTGCGACTCACTCGGCGCGGTCGTACGGTATTGCTTCTCTTCCTGGCGACGCCGCTGGTGATTGCGGCGCTCTTCTTCGCTCTCAACAGTGGGGGAGCGAGTGCTTCCCTCGTCGGATCGTCGGCGTCGTTCCAGTACGTCACGGTCGATGCGGGCCAATCGCTCTGGGAAGTCGCACAGAAGGTTGCTCCTCATGCCGATCCCCGTGACGTAGTACAGCGGCTGATGGTGCTCAACCAGCTCGACTCCGCCGATGTTTTTGCCGGCGTGCGGCTCGCGATCCCCGCTGAATACACCCACTGAGGTCCGCACATCCGCTGCGCGAATGAGCCCGTGGCCGCGCGAATAAACTTGGCGGGTGACGAGCCTCGACGACCTCCCTATTCGTGACGACCTGAGGGGGCTCCACCCGTATGGCGCACCCCAAGCGCAAGTCCCCATCCAGCTCAATGTGAATGAAAACACCCATCCCATCCCCGAGGGTGTCGCGACCGATATCGTCAGGGCGCTGGCTCAGGCCGTTCTCGGTGTGAATCGCTACCCCGACCGTGAGTTTACGGAGCTTCGCGAATCGCTCGCCGGATATCTGGGCCATGGACTGACTCGCGACAACATTTGGGCGGCGAACGGCTCCAATGAGGTACTTCAGCAGACGCTGCAGGCTTTCGGCGGACCGGGCCGTAGCGTTCTCGGGTTTCCTCCCACTTACTCGATGCACTCGATCATTGCCAGCGGCACCGGAACGAGGTGGCTGGCCGGGCTGCGCGATGCCGGCTACGAGTTGTCGCCAGAAACCGTCGTAGCCGCGATCGAGCACGATCGCCCTGACATCGTGTTTCTCTGCTCGCCCAATAACCCGACGGGGACTCGGCTCGGGCTGGAGACGATCGCAGCGGCCTATGACGCGCACCCGGGCATCCTGCTCGTCGATGAGGCCTATGCGGAGTTTGCCGCGGGCGACACGGCGCTCACGATGCTGGAGGGGCGCCCCCGCCTCCTGGTCAGTCGCACGATGAGCAAGGCGTTCGCGTTCGCGGGTGCGCGCGTGGGATACCTCGCCGCCGACCCCGCCGTCACCGACGCCCTGCGGCTCGTGCGGTTGCCCTACCATCTGTCGTCTTTCACCCAGGTGGCGGCGGTCGCGGCTCTAGCGCACGCTCCCGAAATGCTCGCCATGGTTCAGGACATCAAGGGACAGCGCGACCGGATGATCGCCGTGCTTCCCGAACTGGGCTTCAGCCCGCTGCCGAGCGAGGCCAACTTTGTGCTTTTCGGCGGCGTCGATGATCCGAGGGCGACTTTCGAGGCGCTGTTCGAGCAGGGAATCCTCATCCGGGATGTCGGCATCCCGAACCACCTCCGCGTCACCGCGGGCAGCGAGGCCGAGACGACGGCGTTTCTTGACGCGCTCGGTTGGCTGAGCAGCGTCGGCCGGGCAGGTTGAGCAGCGTCGGCCGGGCAGGCTGACCAGCGAGGGCCGTCTCGAAAGCCTCGGTAAGATCGAGGCATGACCGCACGCACCGCCACGCTCAGCCGCGCCACGAGCGAGTCGAACATCGAGCTTTCGCTTGATCTCGACGGCACGGGCGCATCGTCTATTGACACCAGCGTGCCGTTTTTCAATCACCTGCTGACTGCATTTTCAAAGCATTCGCTGGTCGACCTCACGGTCAAAGCCACCGGCGACACCGACATTGACGTGCATCACACCGTTGAAGATATTGGGATCACCCTCGGCACCGCGATCAAACAGGCGCTGGGCGACAAGGCCGGCATTTCCCGTTTCGGCGACGCCATCGTGCCCCTCGATGAGGCGCTGGTGCAGGCCGTTGTGGACGTCTCCGGCCGCCCGTACCTCGTGCACACCGGCGAGCCGGTGGGCTTCGAGCACCACCTGATTGGCGGCCACTTTACGGGGTCGATGATGCGTCACGTCTTCGAAGCAATCGCGTTCAACGCCGGCGTGACCGTTCATGTCACGGTGCTCGGCGGGCGGGATCCACACCACATTGCCGAGGCGGAGTTCAAGGCTTTCGCGCGCGCCTTCCGCTTCGCTGTTGCACGTGATGCGAAGGTCAGCGGCATCCCGTCGACCAAGGGCGCGCTGTGATCATGCCCGAACGAGCATGATCGCGCCCACCGTCGCGCTTCTCGATTACGGTTCCGGAAACGTGCATTCCGCCGCTAAGGCGCTGGAGTTCGCCGGGGCACGGGTGACTCTGACGTCAGACCGTTCGGTCGCGGAGACCGCCGACGGTCTGGTCGTGCCGGGCGTCGGTGCCTTTGAGGCGGTCGCGACTCAGTTGGCCGCCGTGCGCGGGGGTGCAATCATCGAGAAACGCCTGACCGGTAGCCGCCCCGTGCTCGGCATCTGCGTGGGAATGCAGGTGCTCTTCGAGCACGGCGTTGAACGCGGCAACGACACGCCGGGGCTGGGCGAATGGCCTGGGGTGGTGACCGAGTTGGTCGCGCCGATTCTTCCCCATGTGGGCTGGAACACGGTCGAGCCCCCCGCCGATTCTCGGCTCTTCACGGGGGTTGCCAACGAGCGGTTCTACTTCGTGCATTCCTACGCCGCGCAGCAGTGGACGCTTGAGGTGCACCACCCGTTTCCGCAGCCGCAGCTGACCTGGGCGAGCCACGGCAGCAGGTTCCTCGCCGCCGTCGAGAATGGCCCCCTCGTGGCGACGCAATTTCACCCCGAAAAGTCGGGCGAAGCCGGCATCCGTCTCCTCAAGAATTGGTTGAAAACCCTGTGAGAAAACTCATTCTGCTGCCCGCCGTCGACGTTGCCGATGGACAGGCCGTGCGCCTCACCCAGGGGGAGGCAGGCTCGGAAACGAGCTACGGCAGCCCCGTTGACGCCGCCCAGGAATGGGTCGATCAGGGCGCAGAGTGGATCCATCTCGTCGACCTCGATGCCGCGTTCGGTCGCGGCAACAACTACGACATCATTCGCGAGGTCATCGCCAACACCCCCGCCAGCGTGAGCATCGAACTCTCCGGGGGAATCCGGGATGACGCGACCCTAGAGTCCGCGCTGGCCACGGGTGCTCGGCGCATCAACCTGGGCACCGCCGCCCTCGAGAATCCGGATTGGGCAGCCGAGGTCATCGCCAAGTACGGGGACGCCATTGCGGTGGGCCTTGACGTACGCGGCACGACTCTGGCGGCACGGGGTTGGACGCAGGAGGGTGGGGACCTCTGGGAGGTTCTCGACCGTCTGGAGGCCGCCGGATGTGCGCGCTACGTCGTCACGGATGTCACGAAGGACGGCACGCTCGCCGGCCCAAATTTCGATCTGCTGGTGCAGGTGGCGGCGCGCACGGCGAAGCCGGTTGTGGCATCCGGCGGCATTGCCACCCTCGATGACATCACCGCTCTGCGCGCACTGGTGCCGGCCGGTGTCGAGGGCGCCATCGTCGGCAAGGCACTGTATGCGAAGGCTTTCACCCTCGTCGAAGCGCTCCAGCTCGCCGGTGAGTGACGGCCCGGTGACCCGCGCGGCCGATTCCGCCGGGTTGCCCTGGGCCGGTCGGCATTTTGAGCACACCGAAAATTCCGACGATGACGGTTCGGCGCCCGAGAAACTCATCGAGGCGATTCGGCGATTCCAGCGAGGCGAGCTCGGTGAGGCGGGTGTCGTGGATGCGCTGCGCGAGTCCCGGCTGCTGATCCCGTTGGTCGCCCACGCCGGCACCGGTGCGCACGCCGAAGCGACCCGCGCATCTGATGGTTCGGTCGCGCCCGACGATGCGGTCGGGGCTCACCACGGCGACAAAACTCAGGAGCTGTCGATCGTCACTGTGGCGGGTCCCGATGGCCGCACGGTTCTGCCCGCGTTCACCTCGGTGGCCGCGATGGGGCACTGGAATCCGTCCGCGCGCCCCGTGCCGATAGCGGCCTCCCGCGTCGCGCTGGCCGCCGCGAGCGAAAGCACCGACCTCGTGGTTCTCGACCCGACCTGCTCGACGGAGTTCGTCATCCGACGACCGGCCCTGTGGGCGATCGCACAGTCGCAACCGTGGGTGCCGAGCTATCTCGACGCCGACGTTCGCGCCGCGTTCGTGGATGCCGCCGAGCTCGAGCCCGCGGTGCTGGCGGTGCAGCTCGCTGCCGGCGATGCCCACTCTCGCCTCGCCGGCCCAGAGCTCATCGTGCGCCTGTCGCTCGCCGATGGATTGGATCAGGCGGCCCTCGATGCGGTGATTGGGCGGCTGCGGGGCCGTTGGGCCGACACTGAGCTGATCTCAGGCCGGGTGGATTCGCTCGGCGTGCAGCTGGTCAGCGGCGGCTAGGTTAGACCACCGACCCGGTGTACTTTTCGCCGGGACCGGCGCCCGGGGCGTCGGGCAGGGTGGAGCCCTCGCGAAATGCGAGTTGCAGGCTGCGCAGACCGTCCCGCAGCGGCCTGGCATGCTGATCGCCAATTTCGGGCGCGGCGGCGGTTACCAGTCCGGCGAGGACGGTGATGAGCTTGCGCGCCTCGTCGAGGTCGATGTCAGTGGCGGCATCCGGCCCGTCAGAGAGTCCGAGTTTTACCGCGGCGGCGCTCATCAGGTGCACGGCGACCGTGTTGATCACTTCGATGGCCGGCACCTCAGAGATATCGCGGATTTCATTGAGGGCGCTGTCCATCGAGTTCCTTCGTCGTCGTTCGGTGCTTGCGTGTCGCAGGAGGCGGATCGGTCTGCTATTCTTATGCAGGCTCCGGGGCTTGCCCCGGCTACGAAAGTGGAGATTCTCCCACCTGTCAACCGCTTCTTAAGGTTACCGGGTAGTTACACCCCGTTTGTGCGGCTCTTCGTCGCCCGGACAGCAATGAAGGG
>JANXTJ010000305.1 GCA_025352485.1 Salinibacterium sp. | reverse complement strand
GACGAACAGCAGTTTCGCGCCGCCGCCGTGGAGCGACTCGTGTTCGACGCCTGGCAGCGCGAAGGATTCGGAGGCGTAGGCGAGCTGGTACGCCGACAGCTGCGGATGCTCGTCGATTTTCGACTGGCTGGTCACGGGGGTGCCGGTCTTGAGGTCGACGATCACGATCGTGCCGTCGGCGGAACGCTCGACCCTGTCGATGGAGCCGCACAGCTCGGCGTTGCCCACTGGCGTGATAAAGCGGCTCTCCCTGCCCACCACGGTCTTGCCGTCGCGTTCGAAATCTCGCAGGTATTCCGAGAGCGCCGCCGTGAACTTTTTGGCGATGCGGCGCTGCCGTTCGGCGAGCCACGGCGCGTCAAAGAGCAGTTCGCTCCAGCGCGATTCGATGACAGCCCAGAGCGCTTCGACGCTGGAGTCTTCTGCCGTCTCGAGCGCGGCATGCACGATGGTGCCGACCTGAGCGAGCACCGCCGAATCCGATCCCGCCATTTTCTGCAGAAACCAGTCGAGCGGGCTGTCGAGAAGTTTCTCGAGGTTCGACGGTGACACCGGCACGGTGGCGCCCTCGTAGAGCGGCCCGACGCTCGAGATATCGATCAGGCCGTGCCAGTCTGCCGGGTCGGCGCCCGGCACGCTTTGCGCGGCGAGGGCGGCGAGGGATGCCGCGGCGAACGGTGCCCGAACTCCCCCGGCCACCAGCTCACGCCGCAGGCGGCCGACCATTCCGCGCAGGGTTAGCGCGGTCGCCTGCCCGACATCGAGGGAAGGACTGCTCGGCGGCACCAGCCCCATAAACACGCTAGGGGCTTCGTCGTCGTTGGCGACGGCGGCGATGACCAGCCGACGCCGCGCTCGCGAGATGGCGAGGGCGAACATGCGTAACTCATCCCCGAGCACCTGTCGTCGCTCGTCGACGGCGGCCGTGTCGAGGCCGGTGACGACGCGCACGAGCTGTTAGGCGCCCAGCAGCGAGCCGCGCAACCGGAGGTTGGGCCACACCCCGTCTTGCACGGCTGCAACCACGACGGTGTCGAACTCGAGACCGACCGTGCCCGAGGCCGTCGTGACGAGCACGGCGTCGTCGCTGGGCTGCGGCGAGAGCGTGTCTTCGGCAACCTCGGCGTCGAGCACGTTATCGAGGAAGGTCGAGGCGGTGGCTCCCGGTTGACGTTCGACAAAACGCTTGGCGGCGGTGAAGAGGGCAACGATCCCGTCAAGGTTGCGGTTAGCTTCTGCCGCGGTGATGCCGGCGCCGAGGGCCTGATCTCGCCAGCTGCGCGCCAGTCCACTGCGCTCCCAGCCCAGCCAGAGCAATTCTTCGATGCTGCCATCGCTTGCGCCCAGCACGCTCAAGGTGTTCGCAAGCTTTTCGGCCGCCCGCCCCACCCTGTGGTCGATGGTCGCAAGTCTGCCGGGAGCCGCCAGCGCCTCCACCAGTAGGTCATCGGCGGCACGGGTGCCGCCGCCTGCCACCTCTTCCGCGCGAAGAGCGAGGCGCAGCCGACGCAGGGAGAGTCGATCGAGCCCACCAAAAGGGCCGAGTAACAACTCGGTGGCCAGCGCCGCGGTCATGGCGGTGCGGCCGGTGCCGACATCGACGAGGGTCAGCAGCTGACGGGCCGCGTGATCGTCGCGCAGCGCGGTGCCGCCGGCGGAGGTGCGCGTCGGAACCTCGGCGTGGGCAAGCGCGCGTGCGATGACCGGAATCTGCGCACCGCTGCGCACGATGACCACCATGTCACCCCAGCCGACGCCGCCCTCGAGATGCTCCTGCCGCATGACTTTGGCAATGGCGGCCCACTCGCGGGCCGGGCTCGTTGCCTCCACCCGAGCGATCGGCACGGCCGAGTCGATGCCGCCGGCCACGGCCGCGCGCTGCGTGCCCGCGGCCGCTGCGCCAATGCGCCCGGTGACCACCGCCGTGAAGGCGCGCAGCGCCGGGCCCTGACGGTGAGCGGTCGAGAGGGTCATGGTAGCGGTATCGGGCTTGGCGAGAACGGTGGCGAGACGGCCTAGGGCGTCGGGCTCGCCGCCGCGAAAGGCGTTCGCCGCGACATCCGGATCGCCAAATGCGATGATGTCGATCCCCCGACCGGCCAGCGCACGCAGCAGTGCCAGGGTCGACTCTGTCGCCTCCTGAAGATCGTCGACGATGACCAGGCGCAGGCGGGAAACCCGCTCCCCCGCCTGGCCGGAGTCGATGGCAGCGACGGCGAACCGGGCAAGCTCGGCGGGGTCGAACTGCAGCTCGCGCGCTGTGCTGACCACATCGAGATACTCATCGATGAAGTCGGCGGCGGCGACCCATTCGGGATGCCCGGTCGCGACCCCGAGCCCGCGCAGTCGTGACGGCGGCACGTCGTATTCCGTCGCTCGCATCATCAGCTCACGCAGCTCGGTGCGGAACCGGCGTAGCCCGCGCACCTGAGGCCCGAGCGCTTCCGGCCACCGCGGGCCGGCCACCGTCTGGCCGTCTTCGATAGCACCGTCTTCGATAGCACCGGCCAGCAGCTGCGCGATGTCCGCGTCTTGCTCGCCACCGGTGACCAGGCGTGGTGCAGGGGTGCCAGCGGCGCGAGCGGCATCCCGCACGATCTCGAACGCCAACGAGTTGACGGTGCGCGCCATCGGCCCGGTGGTTGGCACCCCGAGTCGCAGCGCGATGGCGTCACGCAGGCGTGTGGCCGTCACCCGCGACGGGGTGAGTACAACCATTTCATCGGGGCCCCAGTCGCGGCCCAGCACGCGATCGGCGACCAGCTCGAGCACTGTGGTCGTCTTGCCGGTGCCGGGTGCCCCCAGCACCGCTGCGCAGGCCCCATCGGCGAGCGCGACGACGGCACGCTGAGAGGGGTCGAGGGCGACGGGAATCGGGGGCTCTTGCCGCGCGCTCTGGAACCTGACCACGACCACAACGGTAGTGCTCTGCGCTGACAGAGAACGGCACGAAGGCGGCGCGCGCGTGCCGTAATCTTGTCACCGTGGACATTCGAATCGGCATTGCCAACAGCCCCCGCGAGATCAGCCTCGAATCGTCACAGACGTCGGCAGAGGTCGAAAGGGTTGTCGCAGACGCCCTCAGCGCTGACGCCAAGTTCGTGAAGCTCGTCGACATCAAGGGCAACGTGTACGTCGTGCCCACCGCATCGTTGGCCTACCTCGAGATCGGCTCGGAAGAGTCGCGTCGTGTGGGCTTCGTCGCCTGAGCG